>CAZQPS010000001.1:0-12506 GCA_964595285.1 uncultured Dehalococcoidia bacterium
CCTATGTGTAAATATTGGGGAGAAGTAATGGGCATGTCTGGCGGGCATGTTAGAAAACCTCACATCAATCTCACTGACCAGGAGAAAGATGAACTTCGACGAGACGTACAAAATACTTTGGTCACTCTTTAAATTTCAATCGGCTAGGTGATTTTAAATATGATTTTAATGGTTAGTGTTCAAAACTTGGAAGAGGCTCTTCAAGCCTTAAAAGGTGGGGCGGACATTGTAGATGTGAAGAATTTGCAGGAAGCTCTTGTAGGTTCTGCCCATCCCCATATAGTAAGGGACGTTCGCAAGGCAATTCCTATGGAGACACATGCTAGTGTCACACTTGGTGTTGTGCCGGATCAAGTGGGCACCGTCGCTATGGCTGTATACACAGCCGGCGTATTGGAAGCAACATCGGTAAAAGTAGGCTTTATGAATACTGACTACGATCTTGCTGTGGAAACGCTTAACGCGTGTAAGGAAGCTCTAGAAGGTTTTGAAACCAAACTAATAGGGTCACTGTTCGCAGACAATATCATGTATGGAGGATTGGAACCACATCATATGAATGCTATCGCCAAACAGACAAATTGTGATGGATGGCTGATAGATACATTAACTAAAGATGGGCGTAATCTATTTGACTTTATTAGAGAAGAAGAGTTGAGAGACATGGTATTTGAGGGGAAAGAAGCAGGTATGAGTACCGCGCTTTCTGGACACTTGAAAATGTCTGATTTAGATGAGTTGGCTAGGATTAATCCTGATATTGTGGGAGTGCGTGGAGCCGTGTGCCAAAAGGGTGACAGGGATGCTAGAGTTCATTGGGAACCTGTGTCCGAATTCAAGCGGCAGTTAGATTTGAGACAAAGCGGAGAAATTGATGTACATGGGCAGAAAGAAAAGAATGGACATGTTGACACTTCAAAGAAAAATGGAAGTGAATGGGTAATCGTGGACGGTACTGGAAAGACTTGTGCTGGCATAATTGCTGCTCTTAGTGAGCAGATTGAGAAAGATGCCGGCTCCTTCATAGAAGTGTTAATTCCCGATGTGTTAAATTCCTATGACGTCGTTGTCTGGACTGAGAAATACAACCATTCAATCCTTACCCAAAGAAATGACGCTGATGGGTTTGTGAGAATGCTAATACGACCCTAAAGATAGGTCTAATGTCAGAATCTATTGCAAGTTGAGGTTTCCAACGATGATATGGGCTGGTGTAATCGGCCTCTCAGACGTCAACTAGTTGATATTGTCAGGTGGTAGTTAAGTTGTTGAAAGTCTACAAATGATCCCTGATTCAGTACACGTCTTTGCAGTATATTTGGGCATTGTTAGGGACATTGTTTTCCTTTTGACATTGACTTTGGTGGTGGTGGTGGTTTTTTTGCTTTACAGGAAACTATCGAAAACCATTGGTTCTGTAGGAAACATTGTTGAAGATGGTGAAAAAGTGGTGTCTGTGGTTTCAGCAACAATAGTTGGGTCCTTATTATCCAAGTCTAGTTTAGCTGGTATTCTTGGCAAAGTTGCCTCATTTTTAGATGGATCGGAAAAGCGGGAATCTACTGACTAATGACATCTGTGAGAGTTGAATATGCAGAAAAATAATTCAGGAACTACCTTTGCTATAGGGGCAATTCTTGGAGTTGTGATAGGTGTTGTTGTGGTGCTTAAATATTTGCCCAATTTAGTTCCAAATGTTGAATCGAATTCTGCCACCGATGGCACCGCATGGAAATCTAGAGCAAATGAGATAATTTCCAAGATGCGGGAAAATGATATGGTGACGGGAGAATCGGCCTCAAGTGAAAATGGCGCACGAACAGAACGCAATTAATTGCATTGATTAGTTGATTAAAAATAGATTTATCCCCACGAAGTCCTACCATTGGCGGGACTTGTTTTCACGGTGTTAGAACTATGCTTGTGAGAGGCAAGAGTAACGAATTTAATTTCTATCAAATTGATGACGAGATTTGTTTCGGATAAGATCCAAGGATTTTCATAGAGGACACATGTCCTTCTACTGCACTGAGTGTTTCTCTGACAATATCATCTGATCTATGACCATCAATATCTACGAGAAAAATGTATCTCCCTAAAACCAATCTATTGGGTCGGGACTCTATCTTGTTAAGGTTGATACCCTTGCTGGAAAATTCTCCCAAAGCTGTGACTAATATACCTGGAGCGTCATCATGGAACTCAAAACAAATCGAAGTTTTGTCTGTTCCAGTTGGATAATGATCGTTCTTAGATAAAACAACGAATCTAGTGGCATTGGTCGGGTTATCTTCAACGTTCTCTTCAAGAATGTTGGCATTGTAAAGTGCTGCTGCCCTACTACCTGCAATAGCTGCAGAATATCTGTCGCCATTCATCTCTTCAACAGCCGCGGAATTGCTGAGTGAGGCTACTAGTTGGCATTCCGGGAAGTGTCTTGAGAGATATTGCCTACACTGAGATAAAGACTGCGGATGTGAGTATATTTTCCTAATCTCTGATCTTTCCGTGCCGGGACTTGCCATAAGACAGTGACGTATCGGAAGTGCAATCTCGTTTTTAATGAGTAAACCAGATTGATGGATTAGTAGATCCAGAGTTTCAACAACTGCTCCTCCCAGGCTATTTTCGATAGGCACTATTGCCTCGTCGGCAGCATCGCTATTAATTGCATCGGCGGCCAATGGGATTGTAGATCGAGCTACAAGTATTGCTGAATTGTCATATTGGATTGCAGCTTGCTCAGAATATGTCCCTTTTGGGCCAAGATATGATAGCCGATTAGTCATTTAAATATTTTCCTTCCTGCTATACGGCAGTTTAGTAGAAAAAGTAAATAGTGATGTATCAGTACCAGGAGCTAGCAGTGTATATAATAACAAGTCACAGTGCGTGATTATGATCATTTTCCGCAGTTTGCATCAAGTATATGATGGCAGTGTCTGCTATCGGCAGTCTAGTTGCCTAAGTCATCAAGCATATTATCATGCCCTGCTAGAACTAATGAATCCCCAGCTCGAACCTTGTGGTCCGACTCTGGATGCAGAGTTACATCCCTACCCCGCCCTACAGCCAATACTGATAATCCAGTCTTTTCATTGTTACCTGTGAAGCCGAGCTCCCCAATGCTCATATTGTCAAATCGGTTCGGTAATACAATTTTGCTAATACCAAAATTGGGCATGAGCTCCAAATATTCTTGTACATTAGGATTGAACAAAGTATGTGCAAGTCGAACTCCGAGTTCTGACTCAGCGTGAACTACACGATCCACGCCTATTCTTTGGAGAGTGTTACCGTGTAGTTCATCCTTTGCTCTAGCGACTATATAAGGAACTCCGATTGTCTTAAGGAGTACCGATGCCATCACGCTGGAGACGAGATCGGATCCTATAGATACTATTGCGACGTCGTAGTCGGGAATTCCGAGCTCTCGAAATACGTGCTCATCTGTAGCATTTCCGGTTAAAGCGTGTGTGGACTTCCCCATCATATCTTGTACTCTTCCCTGATCTTTATCAATTGCTAGGACATCGTGCCCAAGGTTGTATAAAGATGTGGCAACACTTGATCCGAATCTGCCTAATCCGACTACCACCACTTGTTTTTTCATTTCCTAGTCACCTGTTATTGGACGTCCTTCTCTATTATCCTATTGTAACTCTTTCTTGAGGGTAACGATATAAGGCGGTTCTTGTATTCTGGGCCATACTTATCCCTATGGTGAGTGGTCCTAATTTACCAATAAGCATCGTTATTATAAGCAGAATATGGCCTATGGAGGACATTTGAGAAGTAATCCCTTTTGAGAGTCCAACAGTTCCAAATGCGGAAGTTGTTTCGAAGATAATGTCGCTCAGTTTAGTCTCGGGCTCTGTGATAGTCAGAATCAATATAACTAAAAGCACAAAAGCTAGAGAAACTGCTCCAATGACCATTGCACGATTTACCTGGATTGGAGAAAGCTCCCTGTTAAATACTCTGGTGTTCTCACGGCCTTTTAAAGTAGCAAAAATACCAATCGCAATGACCGCGAAAGTGTTTACTTTGAGTCCACCAGCCACAGATGCAGAGGCACCACCTATAAACATTAAAGCGGAATAAATTAGATTAGTAGATTCATTAGCGTAGGCGAGATCAGATGTTGTAAATCCAGCAGTTCTTCCACTAATTCCTTGAAATACTGAAGCTATGAATTTCTCACTTGTAGTGAAGGTCCCTATTGTATGTGGATTATTAAATTCCAAAGCAAGAAAAGCTGATATTGAGATAGCTGTGAGTATCAGTGTAAACGTTAGCACGAGTTTAGTATTCAGGGATAGCAAAGAGAGTCTTCTACGCCTAGCGATGTCTACGATTACGAGGTAGCTTAAGGCACCTATGAATATAAGTGTGCCTAAAGTCCCCATTACGATGTAGTCCCCCACAAAATGAATTAGTTGATTATCAGTCTCAAATATTACAAACCCCGCTCCATTGAAGGCGGAAATGGAATGGAATAATGCCTGCCATATAGCATCGTCTAGAGGATATAGCCAATAGAAACGGCTAATAAGAACAGCGAAACCGACCAATTGTATCAGTGTTGCGACTATTACTATCCCAATGGTTAGGCGAACCATACTGCCAAGCTGGTCTACCATGAGGCTCTCTCTGATAATGAGCCTTTGCGCCAAAGTTACTCTCTGGCCAATAATTATCAGAAGAAAAGTTGCCATTGTCATAAACCCTAGTCCACCAATGTATATCATGGCCAGTATGATTAACTGGCCTGTCCTAGTCCAATACAAAGACGTTTCTTCTATGGTAAGCCCAGTAACAGTAATTGCAGAAGTAGCAGTAAATAGCGCTGTCAGAGGTGGGGTGAAATTGCCTGATGTATTCGTGAAAGAAGGAATAAGTAGCGCAGTTCCCAAACCTATGGCGCCTATAAACACATATATGAACAAAAGGGGTGTAGCCTTGAAACGAGAGGTCACTCGTCGAGAAGGTACTGTCAGTTTAATCGGTCTGACTGTCCTTGAAGGAGGCTCTTTGCTAGACATGATTTTGACTTTGAATACCTTCCTCGGAGCTCGGCCTGACTCTGAGTTATCGTTGGAATCCGAATTCAGACTCTGAGAAGAATTCGCCTCATCGAGATCATCGAATAATACATTCTGGATTGTTTACCTACGGGATTCTAAGGTGACAGAATTTTAAAGTCAATTACTTTAATAAGCGGGCCTAGAGTACTCTTGAAGCTTACAGAAATTTATTGTAAGGTCGAATAAAAGAGGGACTATTCAAATTTGTCTACCTCCTGAGGGGACCTCTAGATAGAGCTTGCGAGAATTTATTGATCGGGAAACCAGGTAATAATACTAGCGAAAAAATGGTGAAAACCATTCATGACTTTCTTTGGGACAGGCGGGTTATTAGCCATGCTCCACAATATCTGTTTCAGATTGGTCTTGCAACTATAGCACTGGCAGTTGTCTTATTAGTGGAAGATAGAATATTTAATGCGGCAATTGTTGTGGCCATCGCATCAACCGCATATATTGTATTCGTTATTCCCGATAGTGTCGCCGCTACTCCGAGGAAAGTTTTAGGTGGCCACGCTGTTGCAGTATTAGTGGGGGGAATACTGTCATATTTGTTCTCCTTCACTTTTTTGGGGACTCTAGCGGTTGAGAGTAGATTGTTCTTTGATATTATTGCTGCGGCCTCTGTGGGTCTTAGCATTCTTATCATGGTTTCCACAAATACAGAGCATCCGCCAGCGGCAGGAACTGCTTTAGGACTTATGTTTCAAGGATTCAGTTTAAATACAGTTGCTTTTATTATGGTGAGTGCCTTACTACTGTGCATTATTAGAATGATACTTCGGCCAAGATTGCAGAACCTTTTGTAAATGAATGGAACTTGCAACAAGTGAATTTGCTTAGATAAACATGTATCCATTGTAATGAAGTCAAAGCAACGTGTTTTTGGGCGTTTGATTAGTGTTCTCAAAATTGGTCCTTCCACGTATAATTTGTCTATGCATGTTGAATCAGACATAAAAAATATTGTTCAGAATATCCATGACAGTTCCCATATGGCAGTTGTATGTGTGACGGGGGGAGGGAATTTGTTAATGCCTTGGCTGCTGAGAGTGGCGGGGGCTGCTCGTACCGTACTCGAGTCTGTCGTGCCATATTCTTCATCTGCGCTTGTTGACTTTTTGTCTTCCACTCCTGATCAATTTGTTTCCTTGGAGGCTGCAAAAAAAATGGCGAAAGCCGCCTATGCTAGAGCTATTTTTCTAAGAGAAGGTGGCGAACCGGTTATCGGTGTAGGATGTACAGCTACTATAGCTACGGATCGTCTGAAAAAAGGGGATCACAAGTGCCATATTGTGGTTTGTGATGCCACCCAATCGAGGATGTATAGTCTAAAATTTGAAAAAGGACTTAGGGACAGGAGTGGGGAGGACGATATTGTAAGTAAGTTGATATTACGTGCTATATGTGACCTACTTGAATTATCATGTTCTCCACATATAAATCTTGGTGTAAATGAGGTTGTTTTGCTGGATCAAACAACATATGATGATCCAATTGATGCACTCTTAAGTGGACACATAAACAGCGTATCTGTATCCAATGGAGAATTAATACCTGACAACCCCAGAAAAGGTGCTGTCCTTTCTGGTTCTTTCAATCCCCTTCATGAAGGTCATAAGGATCTCCTAAACGTAGCCTCAAATTTGACTGGATTAACAGTACAATTTGAGATGTCTGTCACTAATGTAGACAAGCCTACCTTGACAAAAAAGGAAATTAGCCGACGATTAGATCAGTTTTCTGACTATGCAACTGTCATACTAACTAGGGCACCAACTTTTCATGAAAAGTCTATGATCATGCCTGGCTCAACATTTGTCGTAGGATTGGACACCGCGGAACGTATAATTGATGTTAGATACTACGATGGTGAATACAATCTGATGCGAACAGCATTTGAGACTATACGGAACCAGGGCAGCAGATTCCTCGTTGCCGGTCGTTTAGCGGAAAATAGGTTTAAGATCTTGAGCGACTTAAGCCTAGCTTCTGAATTCTCCGATTTGTTCTCTAGTATACCTGAGTCAGAATTTAGGATTGATATCTCCTCGAGCAATATACGTGGGCATAGGGGGACCTGTTAAGTCATGGCATTTTCGGATCTGAGGGAATTTTTAGAATTCTTAGAAGGAAAAGGCGAGTTACGAAGAATTAAAACTCCTGTAAGCACAGAACTCGAAATCACAGAAATAACTGATCGAGTTATAAGTGTTGGAGGCCCTGCATTATTGTTTGAAAATGTAGAGGGTTATGATGTCCCCGTGGCTATAAATATGTTTGGGACTCACCAACGTATGGCTTGGGCATTAGGCGTAGATAATGTTGAAGAAATCGTGTCCAATGTGAGGAAATTACTGGCTCTGTCGCAAGGGCCTCCTTCGGGCATCATGGCAAAATTCAGAGCTGTAAGTGAAATAGCGGATGTAGTTCGTAGCAGACCTAAGTTAGTCAAAAATGCCCCTTGTCAGGAGGTAGTTCTAATTGGGCCGGAAGCAAACGTTAACAAGTTGCCCATTTTAAAGTGCTGGCCGATGGATGGAGGGCGATATATTACGTTACCTCTTGTGATTTCTCGTGATCCTATCACGGGGCGACGCAATGTAGGCACATATAGAATGCAGGTCTATGATGAAAGAATTCTAGGCATGCACTGGCAGTCACATAAGGTTGGGGCGCGACATTATAGGTTAGCTGAAGAGAAAAGTATTGACCGTATAGAGGTTGCTGTTGCATTGGGAGGCGATCCTACGACCATCTGGTCCGGATCTTTACCTCTACCGCCTGACATGGATGAGATTTCTGTCTCAGGTATAATTAGAGGTAGCTCAGTTGAAATGGTGCGATGTAAAACTGTAGATTTGGAGGTTCCGGCTAGATCTGAATTCGTGTTGGAAGGATATGTAATACCCGGCGAACTCCGAATGGAAGGGCCTTTCGGTGATCACACAGGATACTATTCACTGGCTGAAGAATACCCCGTTTTTCATCTCACTGCGATAACTCATAGAACCAATCCCATTTACCCTACAACATTTGTAGGACGACCACCTAAGGAAGATTACTTTATGGGTAAGGCGAGTGAACGAATAATGTTGCCCGCACTTCAAATGACTCTTCCTGAAATCATAGACATCAACATGCCTGCGGAAGGAATATTTCACAATCTAGTTTTGGTTTCCATTAAGAAGGAATTTGCTGGTCATCCGCAGAAGGTTATGCATGCTCTATGGGGACTAGGTCTTTTGATGTTGGCAAAGTCAATTGTTGTCGTAGACCATGACGTGAATCTTCATAATTTGTCAGAAGTAGCGTGGAGAGTCACTGCAAATCTAGATCCTTCTCGTGACATAATCTTTACTGAAGGGCCACTCGATGATTTAGAACATGCCTCAGCAAAACCTCGGTATGGAAGTAAAGTAGGGATCGACGGCACACGTAAAGGCCCACTTGATGGGTATACACGGCAATGGCCACCGGATATTGAAATGGATGAGAATATTCGCAAACTTGTAGATGACAAATGGAAAGAGTATCTGATTTGAAGTTGCCTTTTGTGTTGTCAGCGGCCACATATAAAATAAGCATGTTTTTAAGTGCTATACGTTTCCAAGAAAGTGTGTTTGCGTTGCCCTTTGCGTATACGGCTATGATATTGGCAGCAGAGGGTTTGCCGACAATATTTCAATTCTGCTGGATTAGTGTCGCTATGGTAGCTGCTAGAACCGTGGGCATGGCATCTAATCGAGTAATAGATAGGCATATAGACGCACAAAACCCAAGGAACGCAAGCAGGCACATACCGTCAGGTAAAATTACAGCAAGAGATATGGTTATTCTTACTGTGGTATCTCTGGGAATTTTTATATATTCTGCATACAGTTTGAACTTGCTAGCCTTTTTACTGTCTCCATTGGCGGCAGCGTATCTAGTTTTGTACCCTTACACTAAGCGATTTACCTGGCTTTCCAATATATTGCTAGGTTGGGCTTTGGCAATCGCTCCTGCAGCAGCGTGGATAGGAGTTAAGGGTCAGCTATCGTGGGAGCCGGTAATTCTTTCTCTTGGCGTAGCTTTGTGGGCTGGCAGCTTTGACATTCTCTATCACACGCAAGACCATGATTTTCACAGAAAAGCTGGTTTACATTCTGTGGCATCCCGATTTGGAATTAATATAGCGTTTAGAATGGCTAAAGTAATGGATGCACTGGCTGTAACAGCATTATTAATAGTTGGTATCATGCTAGAATTGTCTTGGCCTTATTTTGTTGGGGTAATTTTGGCGGCAGCATTATTAGTCTATAGGCATAGTCTGATTTCCCCTTCAGATTTATCTCGGATGGGAGTAGCATTTATGAGAATAAATGCATATGTGTCAATCACCATAATGGTAGGTACTTTGATTAGTATGTTTTTGATTAAATAGTCTTGGAAATAGTAACTTTGAGATAGTGAGATATGTTAGAGAACACTGATACACCACCAGTGGTGGTTGGAATTACTGGCGCTAGTGGGTCTGTGATAGCCAAGAGACTTGTTGATAAGCTACTGCTTTTGTCCTATCCCGTGATTCTTTGTGCTTCCTCGTCTGGTCGTTTGGTGTGGCATGAGGAGATGGATATATCCTTCGGAGAGACAGTGGAAGATTGGAGTAGTAATAGACATTTTTCTCTGTATGCTCCATCAGACTTGAGAGCGCCAATTGCTAGTGGTACATTCCCAGTTAAGGGTATGGTAATAGTGCCCTGTAGTATGGCAACAGTTGCGTCTATAGCTCACGGCATGTCCGATAATCTTGTCCGTAGAGCTGCTGATGTGTGTCTTAAAGAAAAAACCCCTCTTGTAATTGTTCCTAGGGAAACTCCTCTAAACACGATACATTTACAGAATATGGGTATCCTTTCAAATTTAGGCGTGACCGTACTGCCTCCTGAAATACCTTTTTATATGAAACCTGAATCTATTCAGGATGTTGTTGAGTTTGTGGCAAATAGAATTATGTTAGCTTTAGGCCTTACAAGTCATTTGCCTGAAGAAATGCAATATAAGGGTCCACAAGGTTTTTAACTGTGTGCATCATTGTGGAGATAAATTGTTAGCTTTGCGTACGTAAAGTTTGAAAGAATTAGGAGTGTGATTCTGATGTATGATTTCCATACACACACTTTTTTGAGTGATGGTGTATTAGCACCTACAGAATTAATACAGAGGGCGGTTAATAAAGGTTACAAAGTGATTGCCGTTACCGACCACGTAGGGCCTGGCAACCTTGAATTAGTATTAAACACTCTGACGAAAGACTGCGATCTAGCTTCCAAAAGATGGGACATATTAGCAATTCCTGGTGTGGAGATTACATATGCTCCTCCCGATGATATAGATTCCATGGCCTTTGACGCCCGTCGGTTGGGAGCGAAGATAGTGAACGTTCATGGCGAAACAATTGTGGAACCCGTGGAAGAAGGAACGAATCACGCTGCCGTCAATTCTAAGAATGTTGATGTGCTTGCTCATCCTGGACTGATAACAGTTGGAGATGCACAGTTAGCAGTACAGAATAATGTATTCCTCGAGATTTCGGGTCGTAAGGGACATGGGTTCGCCAATGGACATGTATGGAAAACCGCACAGAATGTTGGCGCACAGGTGGTACTGGATTCTGATGCTCATGAACCGGAAGATTTGCTTGAAAGAGATTTTGCAATTCGTGTTGCACAAGGAGCTGGATTGGACAGTGAGCAGGCAGATGACTTGTTAGACATGCAGCCTCTTAATTTACTAAGAAAATTAGGATTGTTGTCTTAGGTCTGCTGTATATTTTCTCTTGCAAGTGGCGTTTGTTTTGAACAAGATTAATCGGGCAAGACTATAGATTCTGGTTCTCCACCGTCTGTTACCTTCGACGTGTTGTAGATCGCGAATGCCCTACTTCGTTCGACAGATTCTTGGGCAAATGCAGCCAAGTGAGGCGTGATGAGCACATTGTCGAACTGCAATAAGGGGTTGTCAGTCGGGGTGGGCTCCACCTCTGTTACATCCAAGCCAGCCGCTGCTATCTTCTTGTCCCGAATAGCCCTATAGAGTGCTTTTTCATCAACCACAGGGCCACGGCAAGCGTTGATGAGTACGGATGTTGGCTTCATGATGTCGAATTCTTCATCACTTATTAATTTTGTAGTCGCCTTATTTAAAGGTACATGTAGTGTCACGATATCTGAAGTACTCAATAGTTCATTAAACGACACTTTCGTTAAATTAAGTTCACGTTCTAGGTCACTATCAGGTACTTCAATGTCATGATAAATTAGATCGCATTCCCAGCCCTGCAACCGTCTTGCGACTCTAGACCCAATCCGGCCTAGTCCAATAATACCAATGGTTTTACCTGCAATCTCATGAGCTTGTTCAAACCAATCTGTGCGTATGTTCCCTATCCATTCACCGGCTTTTACGTTTGCGAATTGCAACTGCATTTTCCTGTATACACTAGTCATAAGTGCAATGCTGTGCTCTGCGACTGCAATGGCGTTGCCGCCACCATTATTGGCGATTCGGATTCCAAGCTCGCCCAAGGTCTGCTTGTCAATTAAGTTGGTCCCAGCGCTCACAGTTTGAACCAATTTTACGTTTGGGGTTAATTCCGCAAGCTCTACGGGGTATTCGGAAGGCCAGACAATGACAGCAGTGATTTCGCGCAATGCTTCTGCCTGCTCTGCTAAAGATTTGGAAGAATCTACCCACTTGATTACTACGTCCTCCGGGGCCAGTGACTCGAGCATTGCTAGTTGGTCTGTATTTGGGGAAAGGTAGCCAATTGTTATCATAGATATCTCCGTATTATCCAATTTGTTTCGACTTTACTGAAGAGACCTTCGGATTTTCAATTTTACTAGATTATATCTACAAATTTAGACTTCATCAAATTATCGAATATTGATCCGTGGTGTGATGCCTTCCGCCTCAGTAATCCAATGAAGCGATTTTATGGCTAGAGAGATTCTCATTCACTAACACTTAATCTTCGGGAATCGGCCTTGAATATTATGCAAATCACGTCAAACTAGTTTATGCTTGGCGTAATATCAGACACCACTGTTAATTTACTGAGATTAAGTCAACATATTTGTTTGGGTGCTTTAGTTGGGGTTTTTCGTGGGACATTATGTTATGCTCAGCGCGGTATTTTCTTCCCATTATGAAGACGGTATTTTGAAATATATTCGCTTCTGGATGAAAGTTTAAATGTTTAATAACGTTTCAAATAATTCGACTAGTGCCCTTGTTGGGATAAGAGTTTTAGATCTGACCCATCATGTGTCGGGACCATATTGCACTAAGCTACTTGCTGATTTTGGAGCGACGGTGACTAAGGTTGAAAGACCTGGTATCGGGGAGGCTGCCAGACATCTTGGACCGTTT
>CAZQPS010000002.1:0-21557 GCA_964595285.1 uncultured Dehalococcoidia bacterium
GCTACCATCGAGATGACGATAATATTGCATGAATACCAGATTCCAGAGCTCCACAAACCTATCACAAACCTCATCATCATCATTCATAATATTTTGACAGTTCGGTCCGCAATCGTTCTTACAGCAACCTCTCTCTTCACCAAAATCATAATGAAGCTCGCTGCATGGACCGCATGGTCCTTCGTCTCCAGCGGGACCCCACCAATTATCCGAGTCACCGAAAGTATATATCCTAGACAGAGGTATCCCTTCATTTTCCCAAAGCGCGATAGCTTCTTCATCAGAGTCATGAACAGTAATGGCAAAACGTTCTGCTGGTAATCCGAGTTCTGAAGTAACTAATTCTAGAGAAAAGGAAATTGCTTCTTTTTTGAAATAATCGCCTATGCTGAAATTACCAAGCATCTCAAAAAGAGTTAAATGTGTAGAGTCGCCCACCTCATCAATGTCCGGAGTTCGAAAAGATTTTTGCGACGATGTCAACCGTTTATTCTCAGGTTCAACATCTCCAGAAAAGAATGGCTTTAAGGGAACCATGCCTGCGCTTGTAAGAAGTAGAGTGGGATCCCCCACAGGAATAAGAGAACCACTCGCAAGGCGTGAGTGATTCTTATTTTCGAAATATCTTAAAAAGGCTTCTCTAATTTCTTCACTAGACATTTTATTAGGCATATCTCGTTTATCCCCTTAAAGACTTCAACATAGAATTCTATGTGACGTTTTCGAAACGTGTCAACGAAACTTTGCACTCTTTATCATCTTTACTATAATCAAATGAGTGAAATTAAGTCATTATTACTACTCAGAAGTGGACCTTTTTGCAAACTTATAGATATTCTATATCTCTACTAACTATAACTGGAATAACTCAAAATTATCTGTGAGTACGCTTAAAGAAGACCCTATTAACATACAGAAAGGCTAATTAACATGATAACTGCAAAACCTGAGGATGTCGGGTTCTCATCTAAACGACTCAACTCAATAAGCAAATTCGTCAACGATTACGTCTCTGAGGGAAAACTTTCCGGTGTTTCCACTATGATCGCCCGACATGGACAGATAATTTCCTCCGAGCAACACGGTATGGCTGATATCGCCGCCCAAAAACCTATCAAAGAAGACACAATATTTAGAATCTACTCAATGACAAAGCCTATAACCAGTGTCGCCATCATGATGCTCTATGAAAAAGGCAAATTTGCACTAGATGACCCTGTTGGGCGTTTTATTCCGGAATTGAGTTCACTGAAGGTTTTCGAACGCATGAGTGAGAGGGGCATTAGACTAAAAGATCAAAAAACTCCTATCACAATTAGGCATCTACTGTCTCATACTTCCGGATTAAGTTATGGCCACCATCAAGACTCTCCCGTTGATGAAATGTATCGTAACGCAAATATCACAGACCCGGATACCAACCTCAAAACGATGATAGAAAAAATCAGTAAAATACCCCTAGTTAACCATCCGGGAACCAAATGGCGGTACAGTAATGCGACCGACGTTTTGGGCTATCTTATCGAAATCCTGTCTGGTACATCTTTTGACACATTCCTAA
Organism: uncultured Dehalococcoidia bacterium; assembly: GCA_964595285.1. Classification (GTDB taxonomy): domain Bacteria; phylum Chloroflexota; class Dehalococcoidia; order Lucifugimonadales; family JADFKI01; genus CAZQPS01. Next base: position 1,562 of record CAZQPS010000002.1, read on the forward strand.
GACAGAATATCTTCAAGCCGCTAAATATGCTTGATACCGATTTTTACATATCGAAGGAGAAAATTGACAGGCTTGCAACCGTTTATTCACCTGGTATAAACGGTACATTGCAACCATTGGAGAGTGATTACGTGCAAAAATTTGCTAGACCGCACACCTTATATTCCGGGGGAGGCGGCCTTACCTCAACAATAGCAGATTATATGAAATTCTCTCAGATGCTTCTGGATGGTGGTGAACATAAAGGAGTCAGGCTTCTCTCCCCTAAAACCATTCAACTTATGACGCTCGACCAACTAACGAACGACTTGAAACCCTTCGCCGTAAGCGAAGGGATGTCTGCCGAAACCAAGGGTTGTGGATTTGGGTTAGGATTTAGAATAATTACCGATCTAGCGCATCACGGAGTAATTGGTTCTGAAGGAATATACTCATGGGGCGGGGCCGCAAGCACCATATTCTGGAATGATCCAAGAGAAGACCTCACTGCTATTTTAATGACACAAATGATGCCAAGCAGCGCTTATCCAATACGTAGACAGTTTCAAATCGCGGTCTATCAGGCTCTTATGAATTAATCTCATTACATCGGAATTACTAAAACATAAACTGAGGACAACTTTTACCAGCATCTCTTCGGGAGCAATACCCCTAAAGCTGGAGACAATTCTCAGTTATTCAGCCTTGCCAATTCTAAAAACAGTAGCTCCACATACTGAGCATTTCCCGCGCGTAGCCGGTCTGCCGTTTTTTAAAGTGACCTGCTCAACTGACTCAATTTCACGATGGTCACGACACTTTAAGCAATAGGCTTCCATTAATATACCTCCATCAATAACTGAATCAACATCCCGTCAAAAGCAGCTAATCTACACTAACTGTGTTCAACAGGACCAATAGTAACCTTGATATTATATGGGCAGCTCATAATGACGAACAACCCCTTTATGAGACGTGGTTCTCATATCAATAACTTGTACACATCTACCAAAGTTCAATAGAAGAAAGGAGTGTCTCATGACACTGGAAGGAAAAGGGGCATTGGTTACCGGAGCAGGACAAGGCATTGGACGTGCAATCGCTATGAATCTAGCCCGTCAGGGAGCAGATTTAGCTGTGGTCGATATAAACCAGAATAATCTATATGAGGTCTCCTCAGAAATAAAAAAACTAGGTCGACGATGTCTTCCTGTCGTAGCTGACATATCCAATATTCCACAAATAATTGACTTGATCGCCAGCACAACCTCATTTTTGGGGAAACTTGATATAGCAGTAAACAATGCCGCGACAACCTCGCATATTGATTTCCTCGATATTTCCGAAGACGATTGGGAAAAAATGACTCACATAAACGGGAAGGGAACCTTTTTTTGTATGCAAAAAGAGGCAGCACAAATGATAGTACAAGGCCATGGCGGACGCATAATCAATATAGCCTCAGTTGCGGGCAGGGGTTATCCTAAGACTTCAAACGCTGCGTATGCAGCTACCAAGGGATCTGTCATAGCCATGACTTACATCGGCTCACAATTACTTGGTAAACACGGCATCAACGTCAATGCAATATGCCCCGGCATGACAAAGACTGGCATGCTTGAAGGCATCATATCAAAGCGCTCTATCGGAGATAATCAAACACCCGATCAAGTAGAAAACGATATGGCCAAGCATATACCAATCGGGCGTATCAATACCCCGGACGATATAGCCCACCTAGCAACATTTCTGGCAGGCCCCGGAGCACGTAATATAACTGGACAAGCTCTTAATGTGGATGGAGGCTTGATCAATTCATAGTTGCAGTCTCGCATATTGAAAACCTCTAAATATGTTTGACACCGAGCACAGCCTCCACTAAACTCCTTCTCGGTCATGGTAATTTAAAACTTTGCAGCCTATTCCCATCTACGATCTGCAATTTGAAAGAAACTATCACGTGGCTTACGCCTCTATCAGGAAAGAAGTGCAGAGACGCCTAGCAGAACCTTTAAACTAACGATTTACGAGGAACTATTATGCCAAAAAAACCCAATATTCTCCTTATACTCGCTGATGACATGGGATATGCCGACCTAGGATGTTATGGCTCTGAGATAAGAACTTCCAACCTAGACGAACTTGCCGAAACAGGTCTGAGATTCACCCAAATGTACAACTCCGCAAGATGCTGTCCTTCCAGAGCAGCCTTGCTTACGGGACTGAATCCTCATCAAGCAGGCGTAGGACACATGATTGACTCCTTAGGACCTCCCTCATACCAAGGTTATCTTAACGAAAACTGCGTGACAATCGCAGAGGTTCTAAAAAGCTCTGGTTATAAAACTTATATGTCTGGCAAGTGGCATGTGGGCGGACGATATAACGTAGCTGATAGTAAAAATTGGGGGGAACTAAAAGGCGACCCAGAGCATCCAATTCCCACTCAACGAGGCTTTGACAGATTCTATGGAATAGTGGCCGGCAGCGCCAACTATTTTTTCCCCAGAATGCTCATGGAAGACGACAATTTCCTGGAACTTGATCCGTCCGGCTATTACTTTACCGACGCAATCACGGATAACGCACTAAAGATGTTACAGGAAAACGCTAACGAAGACGCTCCTTTCTTCTTACATGTTACATACACTGCCCCTCACTGGCCTCTACACGCTCATGAAGAGGACATAGCAAGGTATGAAGGCAAATACTTGAAAGGCTGGGACACGTTGCGAACAAACAGGCACGAGGAACTAAAGGGCCTTGGTATACTTGATTCAAAATGGCCTATTTCACCTCGCGATGCATCCTCGCACAACTGGGGAGATGAGCCTAACAAAGACTGGGAAGATCTCAAAATGGCTACCTACGCGGCCATGATAGATAGGATGGATCAAGGAATAGGCCAAATACTCGAAAAAATACGAAGTCTCGGTGAAGAAGACAACACCCTCATCATATTCCTGTCTGACAACGGAGGTTGTGCGGAATTTATGGCTGAAGACTCAAACACGCCTCAGCCACGCCAGTATGGAACCCCTAATCCAGACGGTACGCCTGTAACGATTGGCAACATCCCAGGACTCCGTCCAGGTCCTGGAAACACTTTCATGACTTATGATCTACCATGGGCAAACGCTAGCAACACTCCTTTCAGATTATTTAAACGCTGGACCCACGAAGGCGGTATTTCAACACCTATGATAGTCTCCTGGCCTGAAAAACTTAAAACCTCAGGCCTGATTCACGAACCCACTCATATAACAGATATAGCTGCTACCTGCTTTGAAGCTGCTGGCGCACTTTATCCGTCACAAAAAGATGGGTTCGAAATCTTGCCGTTGGAAGGACAAAGTTTCCTGTCGGCTATTGAAAACGGCCAATGGAAACGAAATGCTCCCATATTTTGGGAGCACGAGGGAAGTCGTGCCGTTCGTTATGACAGCTGGAAGCTAGTGGCAGAGGTAGACGGCACCTGGGAACTTTACGATATGAACGCTGATAGGACTGAGCTTAATGATCTGATAGATACGAACCCTGAAAAAGCAGTTAGACTAACCTCTCTATATAATGAATGGGCGAGTAGATGCGGCGTTTTACCATGGCCATTGTCACCTGCAGCACGTTTTATGAATCAGGAGAAGCCACACAATCACACAATAACCTGAATAAGCTATATATCCAAGTATAGAGGTAAATAAATGACATTTAATTTACTGTTGCTAGAAGAGGGGTCCAATCAAACACCAGGGTTGATTGAATCTTGGATACCGTCTCTAACCGACCGGGTCCCTGACGTCCGAGTTTTCTATGCTACCAGCGTGGGTGAAGCTATGGAAATGATCGGCGAGTGCGATGCAGCGTTCGGAACCATAGTTCCTGAGCTGTTAAGCAGGGCGAAACATCTAAAATGGATTGCGTCACCACAAGCGGGTCCAAAAGCTGGTTATTACTATAGGGAATTAATAGATAGCAATGTCATAGTCACAAACACTCGAGAGATCTATAACGAGCATATAAGTCAACACATAATGATGATGATACTTTCATTCTCTAAGGGATTGCACCACTATGTTCATAATCAGATAGATCACATATGGGAAAAAGATTATTCACCTGTCTATCTTCCGGAGTCTACCGTTCTAATTGTTGGTGTCGGTGGCATCGGTACTGAAACAGCTCGACTATGTAGTGAATTTGGCATGACCGTTATCGGATTAGACCCGCGTCTAGTTCATCCACCTTCTGGAGTACAGAAACTTCATAAGCCTGAACATTTAGATTCTCTGCTCCCAGACGCGGACTTCGTCGTAGTGACAGTTCCGGAGACTCCAAGTACACAGAAATTTTTTGATATCGAAAAATTCCGACTTATGAAAAATACCGCTTTTTTTATCAACATAGGAAGAGGAGCAACGGTAGTACTTAATGATTTAGCCAAGGCACTCAATGAAAATGAGCTGCGCGGAGCCGGACTAGATGTTTATGAAATCGAGCCTTTACCTCCAGAGCACGCATTATGGGACATTGATAACGTGATCCTCACCCCACACTGTGCTGCAGCTGGGCCCTATCTTGATGAAAGAAGAACGGAACTGTTCTTAGATAATTGTGAAAGATTCGACAAAAATCTGGAACTGCGAAACATAGTAGATAAAGCAAACTGGTTCTGATATTTCCATAGGATCAATCCCATCTACATACGAACCACCATTTGGAGTTCTTTAGAAGGCTTCATCAAAGACTCAAAGGCTCCTTGAATATCCGCTAACGGTAAGAAATTAGCATCAGATAACATATGGTCGACTGATACTTTGCCTGACCGAATCAATTCCAAGGCCACGCGCCAATCTTCTGGAGCAGTGCCGAACGACGCCTGCATTTTGACCTCACGAGCCATCCAATTGGGGGTAACCAAAGGAGTAGGCTCCCATGCTATTGCTACCAGCACTACCTGTCCATCTCTAGATACAATGTTTAGTGCTTGATCTAATGTAGACGGATTGGGCACTGCCGCGCATTCAAATACAATATCTGGACCTCTGCCTCCAGTTAGTTCCACAATTTGTTTCTCAATATCCTCCGTTTTCGGATCAAAGACTACGTCAGCACCCAGCTTTCTCGCTGCTTCTGCACGCCCCGCTGCAGGTTCCGACACAAATACCTTTGTGGCCCCCGCAGCTCTCGCGGTCTGCATACATAATAGTCCTATAGGTCCGGCTCCCATAACGAGTACATAATCACCCAGTTTTATCTGAGATAACCTAACCGCATGAATCGTAACAGCACATGGCTCCGTTAAAGCCGCTTCTTCATCCGACACTCCATCAGGGATGAGTATTGGTTCCCATTCATCCAACAAAACATATTCAGCATACCCCCGCTTCTTTATATTACTCATACCCATTGTGCGATAATTAAACCGAGGATTCGAACGTGCTCCAACTGAGGCATTTACAGCCCCTGGAGGAGGTGCCCCACCGCCGCCAACAACACGGTCACCTACCTTCCATCCAGTAACCCCTTCACCTATTTCAGAAACGACCCCACAAAACTCGTGCCCCATAACTGCACCTGGAGGCGCCACGTCATACATGAACGCATGAACATCAGTACCACATATGGCACTGTATCGAGTCTTTACAACAACTTCTCCACGTCCGGCCGTCGGAGTCGGAACCTCTTCAACCTCTAAACGTTGTTCTCCTTTGTAGACGGCAGCTTTCATGATATCTCCTAATTTCAACGATCAGATATTCTGCACTACGCAAAGAACATTATATACCTCTTTCAATAAATAGATATACGTCACGAAAAAAAATGCGGGCCTCTAAAGGCCCGCATTCTAAACTCTTTGTATCCCCAAGATTAATCGTCAGCTACCCCATTACTCTTCAGAAAATCAATGGCGAGCTGCACATTTGTAATACCTTCGGCATCTTCATCAGAAATCTCAACTGCGTTGTCGTCAGTACTAAATTCCTCTTCGAACGCCATAATTAATTCCACTAAATCAAGAGAGTCAGCATTAAGATCATCTGTAAATGACGCGTCTGGTAAAACCTCGGATTTATCCACCCCAAGCTTATCGGCCACCACATCTTGCACACGTTCCAGTAAAGTTGACAATTTAAATACCTCCAGTAGGTCAATTAACAAACATTTATTTCTGTCCTAAGAGCGTGAAGCATTATAGAATGACTCCGGCAAAGGCGCAAGACAACTGACGGTAAGCATTTAGTTACTTTCTTACTATTTCGACATCTAAGAGTGATGCTAATAAGTAAATAAAAGAAAAAATACCCTAACTGGCAGATGCAGAAGTGGACTCCTGTATTTGAATTTTCATTTCCATAACTGATCCTAGCACTCCGTTGATGAATTTAGGAGAACTGTCAGAACCATACGACTTGGCCATCTCTACAGCTTCGTTGATTGCTGCCTTTGGAGGTATATCATCATCCAATAACAACTCATAAATGGCAATTCTCAGAATGTTCCTGTCTATTATTGCCATTTGCTCTATAGGCCACGTCGGGGCAAGAGAAGCTATAACTCGCTCAACCTCTTCCCATTCTTCTAAAATTCCCAGTGTCAGTGATCTTGCAAATTGTTCAGATACAGAAGGCAATTCTAAATCTCTGACATGTCGATCAAATATTTCATAGGCTCTATGGTCAGCTGAATCCATTTCATAGAGAACTTGCATGACCACCACTCTCGCTCGATATCTATATCCTCTTATTCTTGCGCGATCATTCATAAGAGACTCCCATCTACCTGATTTTAGGAAGATTTATTTTCTTAATTAACTTCCCTGAACAGACCGCGACTTCCTTGGCAATTCCCTGCTGATGACAAACTATAGATTAATCCGAAGTCAAATTAAGTATACCTGCCATGTCACTTACGGCCTTAACATTGGCATCCCTAGAGATGCGCTTCACCATACCAGAAAGCGCTTTACCAGGGCCTATTTCTATAAACTCCGTTATTCCTTCATCTATCATATAATCCACGGTTCGTTTCCACTGTACACAACTGCACACTTGCGAGATCAATTCTGCCTTGACTTCGGATATACTGGCCAACGGGATGGCAGTGCAATTGGCAATCACGGGGATGTTTGGGTCATGAAATTCGGTGTCATTTATAGTTCCTGCAAGATCAGCCACGGCTGGCTCCATAAGCCCTGAGTGAAATGCGCCGCCAACGTTCAGAGGGATCGCTTTCCTTGCACCGTTCTCCAATGCCAGGTCACAAGCGCTGGCAACTCCTGATACTTCACCACTAATCACTACCTGTTCAGCGGTATTGATATTAGATATAAAAATACCGGTTTCCCTTACTATATCCTCTATGACACTCTCATCGAGTCCTAGAATCGCTGCCATAGTCCCTGGATTTTTGTCGCATGCCTCTTGCATCAGCTCTCCTCTGCGTTGTACAAGTATGGCGGCATCTCCAATGTCCAGTACACCTGCAACAGCCAGTGCCGTATATTCTCCTAGGCTATGTCCCGCCGTCATAACTGGGCGGGGCATAGCCTCCGGACCCAGCGTTTCTTCCATAGCCTTTACACAAGCTAGGCTCACAGCCAATATTCCAGGTTGGGCATTGATAGTTTGTCGGAGCACATCTTCAGGCCCATTAAACATTACATCGGTCAGTGATCTGCCGAGGGCATAATCTATCTGCTGGAATACTAATTTAGCTGCAGGAGATTCATCAAATAATTGTTGCCCCATCCCGACTGATTGAGCACCTTGTCCTGGGAACAAAAAAGCTGCTTCCTGACCATCGGCTCTAGCTATAAAAGTAATAGACATTACACGCTCCTGGAAAATACTTTGGATACTACAAGACTTCCAGAAGACTAATTTTCCGTCTCCGTCACAACAACTTCTCTACCATTGTAGTATCCGCAGGAGGAGCAAACCCTATGTGGTAATTTTGCACTCTGGCATTGAGGGCAATTCGCCAATGTCTTAGCCGTCAGACCAAAATGCGCAGACCGACCGCCTTTTCGACCCTTGGAATGTTTTTTCTTAGGTAGTGGAGGCATATCTTTCCCTTTAATTTAATTCAGATTTACATTTTTCAAATCTATTTTACAAGAGATCAGCTTACCGCCCGCGATCTTCCCACTCAGCAGTAAGTCTCTCAAGATCACCCCAACGTGGATCTCTCATTTCCGCGTCGCAGCAGCAGGCATTTTCGTTTAGATTAATGCCGCATGTCAAGCAAATTCCCTTACAGCTTGTATCACAAATCGGCTTCATGGGAGAGTTTAAGTCTAAATATTGCCGAATTGCGTCCTCTATACTTAGTATATTGTTTTGATCAATTAAGAAACCTTCATTTGGTACATCATCGTTATCAAGAGGAGAGGCAGTCTCAATATCAATTACAGGCTTAAATTCCTCCTCAATACCTATGTCAATGGTATTATTGATATATATCAGGCAGCGGCTGCAAATATCTGGCACCTGTGCCTCTAGCGTAGCGCTTAGCCAAATTCCCCTATCAGTTCTCAAGAGTCTTGCCCTTCCTGCGACTCTTAACTTTTGTCCGCATCCCTCAGAAATGTGTCTAATATCGTCTATATATTCTTCAACATCATACTCGCGTATATAACCCATGCCCTCTTTAAGTATTTGTGCAACGTTATATTCCATAACAATTCCTTAACTTGAAATAACATAGTCTTCTAGTCTACTTAAAAGAAATCCGAATTTTCATCTCAAGGCACAAATATATCTCTGCCTGCTAAAACTATGACACAAATAACATCACGGACCCCTTTCACTATATACTACTCCACTACGGGTTATGCGATAGGGGAGGCAAGTAAAGATGAGCTCACAAGAAAAAGAATACGACGTAGTCGTTGTTGGTGCCGGAAACGCCGCTCTTTGCGCAGCACTAGCAGCCTCAGACGGAGGAGCATCGGTACTCATCTTAGAGAAAGCGCCCGAGTATCTTAGGGGAGGAAATTCGTTTTTCTCTGGCGGACTTTTTCGCTTCGCATACGATAACTCCGAAGATATTTCCAGCCTTGTACCAGACGTTACTCCCGAAGAATTCACAGGAATAGACGTCGGTAGCTACCCACAAAACCTTTTTTATGACGATCTTTTACGAGTTACGGAGGGAATGGCGAATTCCGAATTGGCGCAGGTTTTAGTTGCCCAGTCTTATCCAACAATGAAATGGCTCCAAGAACAAGGGGTCCGCTGGATTCTCGCATACGGACGCCAAGCATTCAGACATGAAGGCAAACTCAGATTTTGGGGTGGACTTATATTGGAGGCAGTAGGCGCCGGCAAGGGTTTAGTAGATCAAGAATTCGATATAGCCAGATTGAAGGGAATTGACATACGTTACTCAACAAAAGCAACTAAGCTTTTTTTGAATGCCACTGGTGAAATATCAAAAATTCAGGTAAAAGGACCTGAGGGTTTTAGTTATTTACATCCAAAAGCGGTGATTTTAGCCAGTGGAGGATTCGAGGCAAATGCAGAGATGCGTACAAGATATCTTGGACCCGGCTGGGAAATGGCAAAAGTGCGCGGTACAGAATTCAATACCGGAGACAGCATACGTATGGCTTTGGATATTGGGGCCCAATCTTTCGGACATTGGAGTGGTTGCCACTCGGTCGCCTGGGACTTAAATGCACCTCCTACAGGCGATAGGGCCATAGCTGACCTTTTCCAAAAACATTCTTATCCCTTTGGACTCATCGTAAACGTGGAAGGCAATAGATTCGTCGACGAAGGAGCAGATCTACGAAATTTCACTTATGCAAAATATGGAAAAGAAATTCTAAACCAACCACAGCGAGTCGCATTTCAAATATTTGACCAGAAGACAAAACATCTCCTAAGGGACGAGTATTTTATATCTCAAGCATCAGTTGTTGAATCCAATGACATCAGTGAACTTGCCTCTGGTCTTGGCATAGATCCTGACAGTTTGGAAAGTACCATATCGGAATTTAACTCAAGTGTTCAAGACGGAGACTACAACCCCACCAAGCTTGATGGTAAAAGTACTAAGGGTATTACACCACCAAAATCCAACTGGGCACTCGAAATTGACAATCCTCCATACATGGGTTATGCCGTAACCTGCGGAATAACGTTCACTTTTGGAGGCCTGAAGATAAATTCACGGGCCCAGGTATTGGATACTGAAAACCAAGTAATTCCAGGGCTTTTTGCAGCAGGGGAATTGACAGGAGGAATTTTTTACAATAATTATCCCGGAGGAGCAGGGTTGATGGCGGGCTCTGTATACGGAAAAATCGCAGGAGATGAAGCTGCTTCTCATTCACGATGACACACATTCCTACCGCTTGGCGTATCAAAATTTATGATATACATCTATCTATAGGCCCACCAAATAGTGTACTGATAGTAAAACCAGATGAGGCATTTTCTTCCCCCGTTTAGGGCTACGAACTTGACCCTTTATCTGGTAACGGCTTATAGTAGCGTCAAAATGGGCACATCACAACAATGTGAACCCTAGTCTTATTCACCACAACAAGCTGAATGAGGAGGTATGGCGATGGCTTTTGGTAAAGGAGAATATACCTACGAACTCTCTGGCGGATGGGGTACGCTGCCTGATGGAATGGAATTTAAACAGGTGGCGGGTGTGGCCGTTGATAAGGACGACAACGTATACGTCTACAACAGGGGAACCCACAATTTAGTAATTTTCAATAGAGAAGGCCAATTTTTAGACTCGTGGGACTTACAGCACAAAGAACCCCACAACGTTTCAATAGATGAGAATGGCAATATTTTCCTTGTGGACCGCAATTCCCATGTCGTGTTGAAATACAACCAGAACAGAGAATTAATTCTTACACTAGGTTCTAGAGACAAACCTTCAGATACTGGTGAACAATCTCAAAGATTTTTAGTGGAACGACCGGGCATCCCTTTTAACATGCCTACTGATTTAGCCATAAGCTCAACTGGTGACCTTTATATCTCAGACGGATACAGTAACTGCCGAGTACACAAATATACCAGCACAGGGTCCCTCGTTTTATCTTGGGGAGAACCAGGGAAAAACAACCCAGGAGATTTTCACTTGCCACACGGTATAGGCATAGATCTAGACGGTCGTATTATAGTTTGTGACCGAGAGAACAATCGTATACAGTTATTCGATGAAAACGGCGAATTCTTGGGAATTTGGACAGGATTTTTACAGCCAACCGCCGTAGCTACCGGACCCGACGGGGAGATTTATGTCTCTGAACTGCAACACAGAGTTTCAATTGTGGAAGCAGCAACAGGAAACATATTAGCTCAAATAGGGGGTCAAAGTACTCACGAACCAGGAGGCTTCGTTGCTCCTCACGGAATAGCCGTTGATTCTCACGGCGATATTTACGTGGGGGAAGTTCTAGAAGGTCAGCGAATACAAAAATTTGTACGCGGAAAATGATGCAACTAATCTGTCACTAAAAACAGATCGTACATAATCCTTTGACAGATCACGCGTCAAAACTCAGAAATCTAAGGAGAAATGAATGAACGGTGATCAGGTTCTTGCCAAAATTTTAAAGGCTGAAGGGGTAGAGTGGATATCATGCTTCCCTGCACAAACGCTAATCAATGCATGTTCCGTAGAGGGCATCAGACCAGTCATGTGCAGACAAGAGCGGGCGGGCGTAAATATGGCTGATGGGTTCAGTAGAATCCATAATGGGAAAAAAATTGGCATCTTTACAATGCAAACTGGGCCAGGAGCGGAAAACGCCTTTGGAGGTGTAGCCCAAGCCTATGCCGACTCAGTACCAATTTTACTTATCCCAGGGGGCAATCCCGGTCCACGTCAGGGCGTACATCCGAATTTCGAAGCAGTGCCTAATTATCAGGGCATTACCAAGTGGTCTGGTATGATTAATATGGTTGAGAGAATACCAGAAATGGTAGGTAGAGCCATGACACAACTAAAACATGGCAGACCCGGACCCGTGCTACTGGAACTACCCGGGGACGTCGCTCATGCCGAATTCCCCGGAAATTTTGACTACTCCCCAGTTACAGTGCGTAAATCCCAGGCATCAACAGAAGACGTACGTGATCTAGTCGAAGCTTTATTAAAAGCCAACAACCCTATAATCAATGTAGGACAAGGTGTTTTGTATGCTGAAGCGACAGATGAATTGATCGAATTCGCTGAGTTGACCAATATTCCTGTCATGACGACTTTAGCGGGGAAAAGTGCCTTCCCAGAAACACATCCTCTCTCACTCGGAACGGCAGCCTCATCTGGAACCTTGATGGCCGCCAGGTTTCTAGATACCACAGATTTTGTCCTTGGTATGGGAACTAGCTTCACAATCTCAAACTTCAACGCACCTATGCCTGCAGGAGTAACTCTTGCACATTCGACAAATTGTCCTGAAGATGTGAATAAAGATTACCGAGTCGACTACGGCGCAATTGGGGATGCCAAATTAGTTCTACGTCAAATGATAGAAGAAGTTAGAAGCCAACTAGGTAACGAAGGCCGTGGTGACGTAAACGGTGTGCGCAGTGAGATCAGCACTATAAGGTCAGAATTTATGTCGGAGTGGGGACCAATTTTAAGTTCTGATGAAGTACCAATTAGCCCTTACAGAGTTTTTAGCGAAATGATGAAAGCTGTTGACATAGACAATACAATTGTCACACACGATTCTGGCTATCCAAGAGAACAGTTAGTTCCATTTTGGCCAGTTACCAAACCTCGCGGATACCTCGGATGGGGGAAATCTACCCAGTTGGGTTATGGATTAGGCCTGGCTTTGGGAGCTAAATTAGCTGCTCCGGATAAAACAGTCATTAATGTAATGGGAGACGCCGCATATGGTATGGCTGCTATGGATATAGAAACTGCAGCAAGAGCAAACATAGGTACTTTGACAATAATCTTGAACAATGGCGTTATGACGCATTATTATGATCATTTTCCCCATGCCACAGAGCACTGGAAGAGTAATGAGCTTGGAGGAGATTACGCCAAAGTAGCAGAGGGACTTGGAGCCTACGCAGAGAAAGTAGATAATCCAAATGAAGTAGGATCCGCGCTAAAGCGTGCTCTCCGCCATACGGAAGGTAATCAACCAGCTATTTTGGAAATTATGACCAAGGAAGAAGAGCATCTATCCCGGTACTGGAGATAAACAATAACAGACTAAAAAGAGCCCTCCAACTAGTTGGAGGGCTCTTTTTAGATTCAGGGCACCCTAATAAAGGAGAATAATACTTGTCACCAGACATTCCACAAGATATACATGGAAAAGAACTCAATAGCGGCACATCTCATCATACCGTCTCGGTTGATTGCAACCATATAGAAAAGATGTTGCACGTTGGCGAGAAAGACCAATTTAAGGTATTTTGTGACGAGCCTGATAGCATGGGAGGAGAGAATGCCTATCCTCAGCCTCTTACATACATAGCTATGGGAATCGGTTTTTGACTTCTTACCCAATTGAAGCGGTACGCTTCAATGAAGAGAATACCTATCAAGGCGGCTAACGTACACATAGAAATGGATTTTCACTTGGCGGGATCTGTATTGCGGGGAACTGTTAGCAGTGGCGTAAGTGAAGTAAGATCACATTTTGACATCGTCTCAGAGGCATCGAAATCAGAAATTCTCGCAACAGTGTTGTTATCAAAACAAGGTTGCTTCGCTGAGAAATTAGTGGAATCCTCCGTACCCCTTTCAAGCAAGCTTACAATCAACAATGAGATAGTAAATTTAGAGGAACATAGTTAGTCTCCTCAATATTTGAGGAACACAACAAAAGGAGAACAACCTATGGCAGTAAGTGAACTTGAATCTCGAATACAACAACTTGAAGATATAGAAAATATCAAACGGCTTAAGGTTTTGTATTGTACATATTGTGATGACGACTACAACCCTGATGGCATAGCTAATTTATTTACTGCAGACGGCATATGGGAGGGAGACGTGCTTAGAACCGGCAGTAGAAGCATATATAAAGGTCGCGAGGCAATCAGGACATTTTTTTCAGCAGAGCAAAATATAGTCTCATTCGCTGTACATAACGTTAGCAATCCATTAGTAACTGTAAAAGGCATCAATGCTCACGCGGTGTGGAATTTATATCAACCATATTCCGTAGATGGCAAGATGCTGGCAGCTTACGGAATGTACAGAGATGATTACATAAAGGTGGACGGTACCTGGTTTTATAAACACCTCCGTATCAACTTTAACTACCAAATATCACTCCCTCTATCATGAACAAATATTACAGAGACGCGTTGATAGGAACAATCACAAAGGTGCCAAACTTTAACTGCTGATCTAGGTTCCGTAATAGCGATCTCCATAATCACCTAGCCCAGGAACAATATATTTTTTCGCATTTAGCTCAGGATCCACAACAACAAGAGTTATATTATCCGCTGGAAGAACCTCGCATAATGCTTGCAATCCAGCTTCAGAGGCCACAATACCTGAAAAGAAAATATCAGACAGATCATATTTGAGTGATTGGAGCAAATTAACGGTCGCCAGCGCGGTGCCCCCAGTAGCGAGCATAGGATCTATGATTACGGCTTTTTCCGGTAATCTGTCAGGGAATTTCTTGTAGTATGTGTGAGGCATAGCAGTCTCTTCATCACGCTCTATGCCAATAATGCCTACCAAAGCATCGGGTAAAAGTTGTAAGAAAGAAGGCAATATTGAAAGGCCAGCCCTCAGTATAGGAACAAACATTATTTCGGACCTTAACTCTTTGCCAGTTGCCACACCAACAGGCGTTTTAATTGATATGCTTGTGTGCCCCAACCTTTTTATTGTATCCGAAGCAAGCAGATAAGCTAACTGATCGGATGCCCGCCTGAACGTCTCCAAGTCGCTGCTGCTACGCCTTAAAAGAGATAATAAATGCTCCTTCATATTCCTTTTATGAAAATCCTCCCAATTTCTCAACTATTTTCATCATTCATCACATCCCCGGTTAAGGAATATTCCCCACATCTGACGAAACAATAAATGCCACCACCGGAAACACTCGTCTGCCTCTGGCTATGACGTTTGCACTCTTCCTCCCGGGGTTGCATTGGTCATCAAAAATTTCTGAATATCATCAGAGAACTTTATCTCAGAATCATCTTCAGGTTCATATCCCAAGACCTTGCGTGCGTTTGATAATGACCAGAAAGCTCGCGTGTTGTTACTAATACCATATACTACTTGCCATGGCACCCCATAATCATTTTCAATATTCAGAGTCTCAATACTTTTCTTAAATAATTGAGTAATATCACGAGGACTGATATAGGCCCCCAAATCTCTCTTATAATTAGCAGGATCATCTAAATATGTTGCCAGTTCTAGCTCCCGTGGCGCACCAATTCTAACCATTACCACTTCGATTTTCCTGCTGTCTGAGGGTATACCAGTATGCTGTTGTCTACCAGATGAATCTTGAAATCCTCCAATCCCATTGGCAAACAAAAAACCAAGATGTTCGTATGTAGCCTTGGCCCAACCATAAAAATTATCCGACAATGGCAATTCGTATGGATCTAAAACTTCCATTTTACGTTCGTGTATCAGATTGTGTTCATACCAATCGGCAGCATGATTTGAACTAGCCATGACCACTCGGGGCACTCCGGCATCATATGCGCATCTTAATACGTTGTACGCCATATTCACATTTTCGTTCTCATCAAAAAAATGATCAATTGCATCCCCTTGCCTGCGTTTATAGCCCAAATGCACTACGGCGTCTACTCCTTCAAATAAATGTTGATATTTTGAACGATCTGAATCTATAAGATTAACAGTGTTCAAATCAGTAATCTTATCTCCATTAGGATTATCCGACTTAACATCAACTAAAACCATGTTGTAAGTTTCCTTGAATGTCGGCAGCAATTGATTGGCAATATAGCCTGATGCGCCAGTCATAAGTACTTTTTCAACCATTCTTGATTACCCTCCTATGACACATTCCATATATGAAGGCCTTAATTCCAAACACCCAGATAGTTAAGCGACGCAAACCACGCAACGATCAAAAATTAAGGTCTCTGAATCATTATAACTCATTTAGTTCAGTAAGCTCATTTACAGACACTAGTCAATAAGTAAATTTATAAAGCATTTTAGAGTTACAAACAGGGAGCTGAGGCACCGAAAGATATCCGAGACAAAAGCAGATATTATAATTGCTATGTCTCGTTTGCCATTCTGCCACGCGACAAGTATAGTACCCAATTATAAATGGCAACATACCAAAAAAACATTCCTAATTTGACAGAGGACAATATGACTACAAATGGTTCCATCCCCAGTTTAGATAAAGGCGATGCAAAAAGGCCACCCACGGGACGACCCGTGGTATATGGTACCAACGGGGTTATTTCCAGTGGCCACTACTTAACCTCTATGGCAGGTATGCAAATGCTTCTGAACGGAGGTAACGCTTTTGACGCTGTTGTTGCCGCCTGCTACGCAGCTGGAGTGACCGAGCCACTAGCCAATTACTCCCTTCTTGCCGAAGGGGTATTCATGCTATACGACGCCAAAAGCGGGGATCTATTGTCTCTGAGCGGACAGGGGACAGCACCTAACAAAGCCACGGTTGAGTTCTATAAATCTCTAGGCCATGATGTGATCCCCACCGGTCCGGGAGAGGATGCTCCACTATCATTCACGGTACCTGGCGTCGTAGCGGCACTAAATTCGATGCTAGAAAAATACGGAACTAAATCTCTGGGGGAAATTCTTGAGCCAGCCATCCATTACGCTGATGATGGTTTCCCAAATTACGAATACATGCTTCAGCGACTAGGCGACCAAAGTATAAGAGATCAATTTGCTCTCTTCCCAGCTGGAGGAGAGGAGATCTTTTTTGACGATGGAAACGTACCAGAGCCTGGAACACTACTAATTCAAAAGAATCTGGCAATGATGCTGAAACAAATGGTAACATCTGAAGATTCTAGAAACGGTTCCCGAGAACAAGGAATACAAGCGGCTACTGATGAATTCTATCAAGGCAATATAGCGGCGAGCATAGTCGATTTCTCAACCAAAGTTGGAGGAATTCTGGAGGCAAATGACTTAGCATCATATGTACCTAAATATGGGAACCCATGCAAGACAACATTCCTTGGCCACGAAATTCATGGTCACTCAACATGGACACAGGGCATTATGACTTTCCAGGCCTTGAATATACTCGAAAACTTCGATCTGAAAGGCTTGGGCCATAACAGCCCAGACTACATACACATCGTAATCGAGGCACTTAAACTCTGCTTCGCTGATAGAGATGCCTATTATGGTGACCCAGATTATGTAACAGTGCCAATCGACGGATTACTCTCCAAAAAATATGCTGCCGAGCAGGCAAAACGTATCGACCCCAAATCGGCTTATCCAGAACTGCCACTACCAGGTGATCCCTGGAAATATTCTCAGTCGGATGCACCTTCAGAGAGAACACAGACGCCTGAGCAGGGTAAAGTCAAAACAGGTCCGACCGGTAATGCGACGGGGACAACACATATTTCTTGCATAGATGCCCAAGGTAATCTTGTATGCGCGACACCCAGTGGTGGCTCTTTCTCAAAAGGAGTCTTCTTTCCTGACCAAGGAGCGTCCATCAGTTCTAGGATAGAAATGTTCAACTTTATCGACGGGCATCCGAACCGACTAGAGCCAGGTAAACGACCCCGCACCACATTAATAAATTACATAGTCACGAAGGACGACGTTCCTGTGATGACCTTCGGTTGTCCAGGAGGAGATCATCAAGCGCAGGCAAACACACAGCTTATTCTTAATTCGCTGCTATTCGGTATGAATCCACAAGAAAGTGTAGAAGCTCCACGATTCGCCACTGAAAGCGTGCCTGATTCGTTCTACCCTCATTCTTATTATCCGAATAGGGTGTCACTCGAAGAAGGATTTCCATCGGAAATAACAAGCGCCCTGAAAGAAAAAGGACACGGAGAAATCGTTAGGACGGCAACTTGTGGGATGGGTGCAACTATCTCCAGGCGAGAACCAACGACAGGAGTAATGTCTACAAGTGGCGACCCCAGGCGATCTTGCTACGCATTGGGCTGGTAAAGCCCGCGTACGGATATCTGTGATAGTAACATTGAGTGGAATCCAATTTTTACTTAGTAGGTGACTTTGTTATCACAAAAGTGGATTAGCCTAACAGCCGCTTCATTAGGGCTATTTCTAGGTTCTCTCGATATAACTGTCAACGTAGCTTTGCCCGAAATGGCCTCCTCATTCGAGGCTGATCAAAAAACTGTCCAGTGGATTATCATTTTCTATGTAGGTACTACGACAAGCCTCCAATTAACTCTAGGCAATGCGGCCGACACGTACGGCCTGAAACGGTTCTATATATCAGGTCTCATTATCTACACAGTGGCAGTAACGCTCATAGCATTCGCCCCCAATATCTCCTCCCTTTTTATATTTCGAATGGTCCAAGCATTGGGGAATGGCCTTATTCTCGCATCAACTCCCGCCTTAGTAACGGTTATTTTCCCTTCTAAAGATCGAGGGAAAGCTATGGGCTTCATGACATGCATAGCAACGTTAGGCCTCATTGCAGGAGCGTTAATGGGCGGCGTATTGGTGGATTTGTACGGATGGAGATCAATATTTATGATGCGAGTCCCAATCGGCATAGCAATCTTAATATTCGCACTTCATAGTACCCAACAAATTCCTTTGCAATCAAAGAAATCTCGTTTTGATTTCGCTGGAGCGTTTATACTAACGGCCGGCCTAGCCAGTTTAATTTTATTTCTTTCACTCGGGGGAAGAATGGGTTGGGCTTCGTTGCCAAATATCCTTTTGTGTTTCACGTCAGTCGGATTATTGATTTGGCTTGTTCTACGACAGAAAATACTATCCAAGCACACCATAAAACCAAATCTCTTGAAAGATAGAATATCTATCACAATAATGGCTATAACTCTTATTACCTACTTGGCTACCTTCGTCAATTGGTTCATCATGCCATTCTATGTCTCAGAAATTCTAGGAAGCTCGGCAAGTACATTAGGAACCCTCCTAATGCTAATGACTCTACTAGGAGCCCTGTCTGCGCCTATAGGCGGCTGGATGTCGGATAAAATATCTCCGTCCATAGTTATTTCCTGTGGAACACTAATTTTGCTCACGGGTATTTTTTCTTTTATCTCTCTAACACAACATTCAGATGTTAAAGAACTAGCCGTGAGACTGGCAGTGACAGGAATTGGAATGGGTCTATTTCAAGCAGCAACATATTCTGCCATGATGCGCAGATTGCCTTTTGGCTCTTTAGGGACAGGTTCAGCCATGTTAGCTCTTTGTAGGAGCTTAGGCACTGTCACCAGTGTAGCAATACTTGGAAGTCTTTGGGCAAAGAGACTAAGCTTCAATATGTTAGTTATAAATAATGACATTGAGGCATTTATGACATCTTTTGTTAACATTTATACTTTAGCTGGAGTCTTGATGACCGTAGCAGTTCTGGTATCATTTTCCATATGGCCACGGTTTACAAAAAAGGAATTTACATTATGAATCTTGAAGTCTCTTCCACTACATACACAATCTATTTCGCAGGATCCTTGTTTGATCACAAGGATCTCACTGGGAACGCAATTTTAGTGTCGTACATAAACGAACTTTCATGCGGAAAATATCTATGCATACTTCCACAAGATCTTGAACAGGCGACTAATAGGGCGAATGACATAAGAGACCAAGATTTAAGATACGTTTTGGAGTGCGATCTCGCAATTTTTAATTTTGATGGGGCAGAATTAGACTCAGGCACAGTTGTCGAATTCATTTATGCTAAAAGCTTAGACATACCGTGCGTTGTTATAAGATCGGATTTTCGACAAGGCGGGGAGCAAGCACGCGGTGGAGACAGATGGAATTTAATGGCATCCTTTTACCCTAGAACTAGGAAGCTAGAGTTTAATGC
>CAZQPS010000003.1:0-31397 GCA_964595285.1 uncultured Dehalococcoidia bacterium
GAGAGAATGGAGCTTCTGCATGGAGTACAGCTGGGTACGGGGACATGGGCATTGTTGAATATAGCGCCTTCTGCTGCGATCCTATCGAAGTTAGGGGTATTAACTATCTGATTGACGGTGTTATCTCCCTGGAATTTCCGATATGCACTGGCATATCTCCCCCAATCATCTGCAAATAGAAATACTATGTTAGGTCTGCCGTTTTGATCTGCCATAAATGTGTCTCCTGAATCTGAGTGCACTAGCGTTCTCTTGCTTGAGATTTATAAAAAGGTCATTGGCACGTTTAGAATGATACAGGAAAATGAAGTATATGGGCATCATAGGGCAATAAATATTTAGGACTTGGAAATTCTATCAATCTTAGCCATATCCAATTATAATTGTTGGATTGGATTAAGAAGATTGGATTAATAGGTTCCTCCGACAAGCAGTTTTGCACGTTATTAACTGGTGGAAGGGATAGTATTCATTGACAGACATAAAACTAAGAGTCTGTAACCCATGAAAAAATACGTTATACGAAGACTGATATTAGTTATACCTACTGTTTTCCTCGCAGGCACGTTAGTTTTCTTTATGTTGCGAGTACTTCCAGGTGATATCGTGACTATGCTCACTTCCGAGGGTGGGGCAACTGAAGCAACAAAAGAGAAGCTTAGAGAGGAATTGGGATTGAATGATCCAATGATTGTTCAGTATGCACGGTGGCTCGGTGATATGGCTACGGGTAATCTTGGATATTCTCATTATCAAGACCGATATGTAACTCAAATTGTAGTAGATAAGTTAGAAGCAACTCTTACACTCGCGATATTTGCTTTGACGTTTTCCTTAAGCTTGGGATTTACTCTTGGAGTTATATCAGCCATCAATCGCGGTAATTGGCTGGATCAAGGAATAAGAATATTTACGGGATTGTCTTTGGCAATACCACCGTTTTGGATGGGTATTATGCTGATTATAATCATGTCGACTACTTTCAATTGGGCGAGGCCTATTATCTACACGTCCTTTTTCTCTGATCCTTGGACAAGTATATTGCAACTATTTCTTCCTGTTTTCGCTCTCAGTATGGATTTAGCAGCTGTACAAAGTAGATTGGTAAGATCAATGATGCTTGAAGTTCTGAGAGAAGATTATGTGAGAACCGCCAGAGCCAAAGGACTTAGGGAATTTGTTGTCATAACGCGACATACGATCCGGAATGCGGCCATACCTGTAATAACGATGGCTGGATATCATTTCGGGGCTGTTCTATCTGGTGTTGTAGTGATTGAGAACGTTTTCTCTATACCGGGATTAGGGGAGCAGGTCCTTCAATCAATATTTGCTAGGGACTACACTATGGTGGTTGGTATAGTAGTAGCTATAACGACTATTTTGGCGGTTTGGATTTTGATAGTTGATCTCTTTTATGCTGTTGTTGATCCAAGGATAAGGTATTCTGATTAGGACCTAAATGAAAATCTCCCAAGCTACTAATTTCAACACTTGAATCGTGTCCATGTATCAGACGTGCTATGATGTTTTTGTTATGTTGTAAATTAATTTGCAAACCTAAAAGTCATCTTGTTCAAAGACTACGAAACTCCCGGGTGTAAGGAAGAAGATTTTTCCCCTAGCAGTCCGTCTTTTTCCATGATTTCAGCGGCTCTTTCATTCTCATTAATCTTGCTAAGAATGGCCTCGCCGGCTCTATCCCAATATTCTCTGTTTTCGGTAACGAATTTGTGAGATTCCTTATAACTATCGAGCAGGCCATTAATTTCAGGTATCACATATCGAGCGACCATGTCCCAACTTCTACGTGTATCTTCCCTATTGGCCCAATCATGAACAAAGCCTATGACGCAGCCAAATCCACCAGTTATGTCAACCATTTCACGGATGCGTTCGACTAGATCATCTGGAGTTCCGATAACTGCTGTGCTGTCTTCGGAAAATGCAACTCCGTCCACTGCTTCATCAGGGGTTTTGTATATTGGCCCATCCCCTCCCCGCAATGTTCTAACCGTGTATTCGTTGTTGTGCCTTAATAGACCCGCGCCTGCTTGTTCCCGCGCTTTGGCTCGTGTTTCTGCTATATGCCAGTTCATAACTACACGCCAGTTTTTTCGATCCACTTTTTTCCCATGTTTGGCTGCTGATTCTTCCGCGAAGCTCCATTGATTGGGAAGCGCTTGTACTCCCGACTTGGCCATAGCTCCTATAGATAGGACGCCAGCTTCGTGTTTTCCTGCTAGTGTCATGCCTGAGGGACTTCTGATGGATGCAACTGCAAATTCCATTTTTTCTTGTAAGGGTTTCAATTGAAGCTTTGCATCCTGCAGGCGGAACCATTCAGATTCATAGCTAAAGCGCTCGTTTTCTTCAAACAAGCGTCTAATGATTCCCATAGCTTCGTCTTGTCTGTCTCTCAAAACCATGGGGTCCAAACCTAATGTGTGTGCATCTGATGGCAGTGCCCCAGGTCCCGTGCCAAATATGACACGCCCGTTTGACTGATGATCAAGTTGAACAATGCGTTGTGCCACCATAAAGGGGTGATGATAGGGAAGCGATACCACTCCTGTCCCCAGTTTGATTCTGTGAGTACGTTCTGCGGCCGCTGCAAGAAACACTTCAGGTGAGGCAATAACTTCCCAACCAGTTGAATGATGTTCACCACACCAGAACTCCTCGTAACCCAAGCGGTCAAGATGTGCAGCTAATTCTAAATTGCTTTGTAATTGTAATGTTGGATTCTCACCAATCGGGTGATGCGGCGCCAAAAAGGCTCCAAAACGCAACTTAGTCATGTCATTCCTCTCATATCATAGGGATAGCGTAATGTTACAACAAAACCAATTTATTATGTTGGACAATTGAGCATTTGAAAAGTTTTAAGAGACAATGTTATGAATAAATCTAAATTTTCGCTACTCGCTTGGATTCAAATAATTCCCAGTCCCAGCTAGCGCCCCAACCCGGAGTTTTGGGATAAGTCACGTATCCATTTTTCGGAACAGGAGGGTTTAGAAGACCAATTTCTTTTGCCATTGTAGCTCCTCCAAATGGTGGGGAAACTTCAAACCAGTTGATATTGCTTAAACCACAGTTTATGTGAGCATGAACAAGTCCGAATAGTGGACCAAGCGCATTGGGCTCAACGTTCTTATTTTGCATTTCGGCAAAGTTGGCAAGTTTGACCAAAGGTGTAGTGCCATGTCGTCCGTTCACACGCAGTATGTCGACTGCTCTGGATTGCAACCACAAGGCTCCTATTTCAGGATCATGCATTAGGGTTTCGGCACCCGCTATAGGAATATCTAAGGCATCTGCTAGCCGAACATAATTTTCCATTTGGCGATCTGGTAGTGGTTCTTCGAGCCATATAAAATTTTCTGTTTCTAGAGCCTTTCCAACCTTGAGTGCCTCTTCATAGGAATAACTGGTGAGAGCGGCATCATGCATGAGTCCAACTTTATTGCCGAAAGCCTTTCGCAATTGTGAAAATAACTCTATATTCATTTCTGCTTGATAGGGAAGATGGTCTTTTAAAACAGTAAACCCTTGCTCGATGGCTCTTTCCCCATCGAGTATTAGTTCCTCTAAGGATTCGCCTGTGAAATTATAGTAAGCCGGGATTTGTTCTCTAGCCCCTCCGAGCAGTTTTGCCACGGGTACATTTGCAGTTTTGCCTGCTATGTCCCATAAACAATTATCAAAGCCCCCGAACCATGCTTGATCAAAAAATCGTGCGGCTGACTTCAGTTTCCCATATAGGAGATTTCTGTCTAGTGGGTTTTCGCCGATTGCAATTTTGCGGAGCAAGTCCAGTTGGCCGGACAACATCTGTGTATATTGCCAGTCACCAACCGTGCAAACACCTTCAACGCCATCGTCAGTTTTTACGTGAATGACTTCTACGGGAAATAAATGTGATGATGAATTCGCCGTCTGCCATGTGCTAGACGAAGACCTATCTAAGTCAGGATTTCTAGGTAGGGAGGTACGAATTGGTAGTTCAAATACTGAAATGTCTATAGCAGTGATTTTCATATTACAGATAACACCTAAAGCATAAATTTTTGATTGTAGATTTTCAATTTCTGTTCGGTCGATATCTTATCTTACGAAAAGCATTAGGCCTAGTATTGTTCCAGTTGCAAGGAGTGTTGCAGTTATCCAGGCTTTTTATAAGCATCTACCGTATGCGAGATATGGCATCCAATATTCAGCAAGTCGCTAATCTATCAAAGTATTAATATGATCACTGTAAATAAAATGAACGGTGCAGCGTGGCGTATTTTACGCCTTTGAGTTTGATAATTAACAACATGATAGAGTCTATTTGATTGGCGGGTGAAATAGTCATTAATTGTCATCTTGATAGCGAGATATCAAATGCAATATAAAAACATATTTAAACAAGATTGATTCTGTTGATATTTCTGTGGTAGGTAAATAATAATTTATTAAAAAGCGAGGTATTATGGGAATTTATGGCATTTATAATGCTGATGGTGGGATTATCGGCGATTTGAAGTATGTGTTTCACAAACTTACCAAAACTAGAAAATGCTATTTGTGTGATATTACGCATACACTTGCGTGGACGAAGCGCGACTGGCAAGAATTAAATAGCCGAATATCTGAACCCCTAATCTTGCTGCATATAAATGAACAGGATGATGATATGCGGTCCTTCACTGAAGGTAAAACGCCCTGTGTAATACGTGGAACACAAGGCGCCTACAACATGTTGTTAACAGACGACGATCTCAGCAATTGTGCTGGCAATGTTGCCATATTCGAGAGTTTGTTGACGTCTCGTTTGTCGGACTCAGCGCAATAAAATCATCTGTATTTTTAAACAATTCACCTTTTCTAATGGTTTCTAGTTAGACCACGAGGGGCTCTATTACAAGGTAGGCTCACTTACTGTTCCTCTTCCCCTTAAAACTGTTATGCCTTGCAATAGTAAGGCTTAAGATAAAATCTATTTCAGATTAACGTTCAAATTGCCGTTTACAAGTGTGTCCACCTTATTGCCTTCTAGCAGGTGTTTTTGAACGATTTCTTCGACATTTTCCTCTGTTACGATATACCATGTTCCCCCGTTGCTACCTGGGCCATAAACTGTAATGCTGCACTGATTGCGCTCGCAAAATCTGTGTTGGCTGGTGCACCCGGTATTTGAAATCATTACTTTGCACAAGAGGTCGTTTTCTTTAAGTAACTCATTAAATTTTTCTCTTACAGCAAATCCTGCTTTGTCTCCACAGTGATTGTCGTCGCCGGTGATTTGATTGCAGACGAAAACCTGTGCTTGGAATTCTGGCATTTAAATTCTCCTTTTCAAATGGGGATTGTGTTCTTAAGATTGTCTTTTGAAAGCATGTTAACAGCGCTATCATTTGCTTGCAATCTTCCTAAATCCGGTCATAATTTTCTAGTTAGGGGATAGGTGGAACTATTGGATCATAATATAATTTACGATTCCTGCACTAGTCGTCATCATTGCAGTATCGTGATGAACAGAATGTAATAGTCGTTGACATGTATAAATTTGCTGAATAAACTGCCTTAAGGTAGTTTCCACATTAATATTCACGTTTTCCCCAAAATTGCTAACGAGTCTTATCACTTCATATAGTGCGAGGAGAAACTAGTTCTGTCATCAAAGCCGTTGTCAGGCCTCAAAGTAATTGAAATAGCAGAGGGGGTAGCTGGACCATTCTGTGGTCGTTTGTTGGCCTCTTTTGGAGCTACCGTGTTGAAGATAGAGAGACCTCCTAAAGGTGATTGGACTAGATACTCTCAACCCCAAATTAATAATTTAGGCACTCCAGAGTCCGGAGCTTTATATCTATACAATAATATGGGTAAGCAAAGTGTAGTGTTTGATTGGAAGAGGCCTTCAGGACTGACTAGACTACATAATCTTCTTGAAAAGGCAGATGTCCTGATAGATGATTTGAAATTGGAAGACAGGGCGAATTTTGGATTGGATGCTGAGAGCCTAACTCGTCTCAATGGATCGTTAATCGATATTTCTCTAACCCCTTATGGATTATCCGGTCCCTATGAGGATTGGAGTTCGACACCATTAGTGAGTCTAGCAATGGGTGGGTATGCGTATCTTTCAGGCGATCCAAATCGCGAGCCTTTAATGCTTCCTGGGCATCAGCCGCAGTATCTCAATGGTTTGAAAGGCTATTCCGGTGTGATGTTAGCATTGCACGATCGAAGAAGAAGTGGCTGTGGTCAAGTAGTAGAAGTATCTGAAATGGAAACCCTAGCAGCACTTCATCAGTTTACCACTGTATTACTTACATACGACGGGGTAATAAGACGGCGCGCTGGAGTTAGGCTTTCAACAGCGGCCCAAATCGGCGGATATCCGATTACAACCCTGCCTTGTAAGGATGGATTTGTAACGTTTTCTGCATCTGCGGCTCAACAGTGGGAGAATCTCTGTTGCATGATGGAGAGAGAAGATCTTTTAGCGGATCCTAGGTTTTCTAATTTTAGAGCTTTAAAACCGTACGCAGACGAAATTGATGATGTTTTAAGGGGTTGGATTGCTGACAAGACGAGAAAGGAAATCGTCGACATCGCAGCAGGGGTGTGGTCAGTTCCTACCTCTCCGGTTTTTGAATTAGATGAGGTTTTGCAAGACGGTCAATATGCGGACAGAGGCTTGTTCCATGAACAAGAGCACGCGAGTGGCGAGACCTTGACTTTTCCTACCGTACCTTTTCGTCTCAGTAAAACTCCCCCTATATTCAATCGGGCTCCCCTTTTGAATGAACATGAATCAAAGGAGTTTCTAGAAGACGTGGATGTGTTCCCAAAAATGGGAACTATAAATAATAGAGGAGCGCTGGGAAAAAGAGCAGAAAGACTCTTGGATGGCATTAGGGTTATTGATTTGACTAGAGTTTGGTCTGGGCCGCTAGCCGCTCGTATTCTCTCCGATTTTGGTGCTCATGTAATAAAAGTTTTGGACCCTAGGGTACCACTTGATAGGACTTATGGAACTAATAATAAACTTAATAGAAATAAAGATGGATTAGCTATAAGACTTGATGAACCTGAGGGACGAGATGCTTTCCTAGAATTGGTTTCAATATCTGATATTGTTATAGAAAGTTTCAGGCCTCATGTTATGCGCAATTTCGGACTTGACTATGAAGCACTCGCAAACGTGAAACCAGACCTCATAATGTGCGCCCTATCTGGATACGGGTCAGAGGGGGAATCTGCAGAATTTCCAGCATATGGTACATCGGTGGAGTCGATTACTGGGCTCCCAAGTCTTATGGGCTATCTTGGAGAGACTCCTATGACCTCAGGGATTGCTTACCCTGACCCTGTAACCGCTCTTAATGCTGTAGCGTCGATTATGACCGCTCTCAATCACAGAGACATAACGGGAGAAGGGCAGTATATTGATCTGGCTTTGGCTGAAGGACCAGTCTGTCAGATAGGTGAATATATAGCAGCGAGCGAAAAAAATGGATTTCAGCCTGAGCGGTCTGGAAATACTCATCATGAGTGGAGTCCTCATGGAATTTATAGGACTAGTGGTGACGACAGATGGATAGCTATAGCGATAACATCAGAATCCGAGTGGTCAGCACTTTGTCAGATTATGGATTCTCCTCAATTGGCAGTTGATGATCGCTTCTCTTCTGCAACAGCAAGAAAGAAAAATGAGAACATATTGAATGATTTGATTTCTAAATGGACCATAGACAAAATTAATACTGTCTTGATGCATGACTTGCAAAAAAAGGGGATCGCTGCCGGAGCGGTCTTAAATAGTAAGGACTTACTTTCCGATGCACATCTGAATGAAAGAAATTTCTTTGTAGAGCTTGATGAGTCGGAGGTAGGCTCCAAAATATATCCCGGGCAGGCATTAAATATGAGAGGGATTGATAAAACCTCTTGGTCTGCATCTTCAAGATTGGGAGAGCATAATGAAGTTATTTTGGGAGACTTACTGGGTTTGGCAACTAATAGACTATCGCATTTGAAAGATAAGGGAATCATAGGCTCTTATCTAGATTTTTAGTTTCTCATATAGCGAGGAAGGAAGAAGGTGTTAAGAGAGTGAATGAAATCAAAGTACCCTCACCCATAACAGGGCTTGTAATAGAAATATCCGTTTCAATTGGCGACACGGTTGCCCCAGGAGACCTATTGGCAGTTATCGAATCCATGAAAATGGAAAATGAACTCTTATCTGAGTATGGGGGTGCAATCAAGGACATCAAGGTAAGAGAAAATCAGAATATATCTGAGGGTGAAACGGTTTTATTAATTGACTTGGTATAAATATCATGTTTAAGAAGATTCTTATAGCGAATCGTGGAGAAATAGCATGCAGAATTATCAAGACGTGTCAAAGATTGGGTATCCCAACTGTGGCTGTTTATTTATCTGTTGAAGGGAATCCCCTTCACGCACGGATGGCCGACGAATCTTTACTTTTACCTCAAAAAGAAATCCCCGCCACCTCTTATCTTGACGCCCCTGCAATAATAGAACTTGCTAGAAGATGCGGAGCAGATGCTATCCATCCAGGTTACGGCTTTCTATCAGAATCACCTGCGTTTGCAGAACTGTGTGAAGAAGCTGGAATAACCTTCATTGGTCCTAAACGAGAAATAGCGGAATTGATGGCGGACAAATGGGCTGCTCGAGAAAAATTATCTTCCCTGTCTATACCAGTGCTTCCCGGGCATTTAATAGAAGAAAATGTATTAGAACTAAAGGCCTCTGAAGTAGAATCAGTCGGGTTTCCCATGATTGTAAAGGCGTCTGGAGGTGGTGGTGGAATCGGTATGCAAGAAGTATTTGAGCCGAGTCAATTAAGTCGTGCTGTCAGACGGGCTAGCTCATCTGCTTCACGCGCATTCGGGACCAAGGAAGTATACGTTGAGAAATTAATTACCAGTGCGAGGCATATTGAGGTACAAATTGTTGCGGATCAGCAAGGAAATGTGTTTCATCTTTGGGAGAGAGAATGTTCAGGTCAAAGGCGACATCAGAAAATTGTGGAGGAATCTCCCTCTCCAAGTATAGATGACTCCCTGAGAGATAGGCTGCTATCTATGTCAGTAAAAGCGGCGAAGTCGACAAATTATGTTGGAGTTGGAACATTTGAATACATTGTCGATGTTGATAACAAACCTTACTTTCTGGAAGCTAACACGAGACTACAAGTCGAGCATGGAGTAACAGAAATGGTAACCGGTGTAGATATAGTTGAGCAGCAAATTAGGGCGGCTTCTGGGCTTAAAGTGACTTTGTCTGGCCGAAATACACCGGTTTTTCAGGGGCACTCTATAGAATGCAGGGTATATGCAGAAGATGCGAAAACTTTTGTGCCTTCTCCAGGTAATATTGACGAATTCAAGTTGCCAACGGAATCTGATTTGCGAATAGACACAGGGTATATGAAAGGTGATAAAGTAACGCCGTATTTTGATCCACTGTTAGCAAAAGTCATATGCTGGGGTGAAAATAGGCAAGACGCGATAAGGCGAATGGAAAGAGTGATTACAGAGATTGTTATCTCTCCTGTGGAGACAAATTTATCAATTTTGAAAAAAATATTGAATGACCCTGAATTCTTGTCAGGCTACTATACGACTGACCTAGTGAAAAACCTAGCCAGGTCTTAAATTCGTTTTTTGTGACACAGAGAAATTGAAGGTTAACAGGTAATTAAGGCAGTTTTTCGCGATGGGAATAGACATAAAATTTAAAGAGAAATATAGTCGCCTTGTTTTGTTCAAAGCGGCTTTGCACGTTAAGGTGATCATCGGTGACGATTAATCGAGTTCAATCGGTGCCAGGAAAGGTGCCTATAGTGGGAGGTATATATGCCAGTCGATCGTAATAGAGAAACCTGGAAGCCGGGTATGGATTGGGAAAAGGCGATAGAGGATATTCAGTATATAAGGGGTCTTGGTAAAGAATTGGGAGGCCCTGAGCGTATTGAACGACAGCACAAAGGCGGGAGATACACAATAAGGGAACGAATTGACAAGATGGTCGACCCCGGCAGTTTTATAGAGGCAGGCCCTATGGTTGGAGCTGTGGAATATGATGATGATGGCAATATAGTGGAATTTACTCCTGGGGCTTACGTTATGGGACTGGCGGAGATAGATGGTCGACCCGTGGCAATTGGGGGTGATGATTTCACTATATCTGGCGGTAGTCCCCATAATGTCTCGAAACATCCTCGGGATTTTATCCAGCCTTTAGCAACCCAATATGGCATCCCATATATACAATTAGTTGAAGGAGTTGGACATAGTGCGAAGAAGGATGAAGCTTCTGGGCATATGGGTTTGCCTATGGGGGAGTTATGGTGGAAAGGAATTGAACTCCTTAGAAGAGTACCCGTAGCAGCTGGGGTGATGGGTTCGGTAGCAGGAGCGCCAGCCGCTTTTGCCCTCATGTCGCATTTCACTGTTATGGTGAAGGGGCAATCACAAATTTTCCCTTCTGGTCCCCCAGTAGTTAGACGGGCGATAGGCGAGCAGTTGGACAAAGAGGAGTTGGGTGGTCACATGATGCATGTTCATGAAAGTGGACAAGTTGATAATGAAGCAGAATCTGAGGAAGACGCCTTTGAACAGATCAAACAATTTTTGTCTTATCTTCCTAATACAACTAACGATGTTGCGCCACGAGTAGAAACGGGAGACTCTCCCGATAGACGTCCGGAAGAATTACTCAATATAATTCCTCCAAATCGTAGGCGCGGCTACGACCCGCGGAAGTTGATTAAATTAGTGGTCGACAATGGTGAATTTTTCGAAATGAGACGTCATTGGGGTGGAGCAGTTATTACTGGATTTGCCCGCTTAGATGGCTACAGCGTTGGTGTGATCGGGAGTGATCCTATGAAGCTGGCGGGAGCAATGGATGGGTGGGCAGCGGAGAAATATACACATTTCATTGATTTGTGTGATGCTTTTAATCTACCTGTTGTGGTGTTCTTGGATATGCCGGGCTTTATGTTAGGGTCTCATGCCGAGCGCAAGGCGACGATGAGACGCGGTGTGAGAGCGCTTATAGCGAGCTCTGAAGCCGAGGTCCCCAAAATCCAATTCAACGTTCGAAAAGCTTATGGAGTGGCTGCTGATGTAGTGCACAGTCTAGGTGCGCCCGGAGGTCTTAACCTTCGATATGGTTGGCCAGCGGGTGAATGGGGGGGTATCCCTATAGAAGGTGGAGTGGCTGCCGCGTACAGGCGGGAAATTGAAAATGCTCCAGATCCTGATGCCCATCGTGAAATGATAGAAAACAGACTTCTGAGATTGAGATCTCCCTTCAAGGCGGCACATCACGGAGATGTTGTAGATATCATAGATCCCAGAGATACAAGAATGTTGGCATGCCGGTTTGTCAGACTGGCCCAACCTATGCTAGCCAAGTTGGCCTTGCGGCCGAAAAGAGCTGTACGTCCTTAGTTGTAATTGTCGATACGTATACAAAACACATGTCAAATAGAGTAAATTGATCGTGGCATTGATACGGAAAATGATGGTGTAGTTTGACGGTAAGAAGTAATGTGATAATCACCTTAATTTGTACCAAGGAAATAGTCGCCAATATTAGTATCATCAACCATGCTATTGGCGTCGGCGGTATATACAACTTTTCCACCAGCGAATATGTATCCTCTGTCAGAACTAGCGAGTGATAGCCTAGCATTTTGTTCTACGAGCAATACTGAGATTCCGTCACTTCGCAAGCAATTTATATTCGTCAAAATATCTTGTTGGTATTTGGGAGAGAGTGCGGCTGTTGGTTCGTCTAACATTAAAAAGCTAGGATCAGAAATAAGTGCTCTGGATATAGCTAACATCTGTCTCTCACCACCAGAAAGGGATACTGCAAGGTCATTCATACGGAGTTCTAAATCTGGAAACATTTCCAATGCTCTGTCTATGCTCTTGGCAAGTTTCTTTGCAGCTAATTTGATACCACCCATTTGCAAGTTTTCGCGCACGGATAGTGAAGGGAATACATTGTTAACCTGAGGAACGTATGCTATGCCTCTATCTACTATCTTGTCCGTACGCCATCCTGATACGTTTGTATTTTTATGTGTGACTATTCCATCATAGTGATTTGCCAGCCCAAATAGAACTTTTAGGAAAGTCGATTTGCCACATCCATTTGGCCCGATTATGGTGATGAACTCACCTTCGTCAACATAGAGATCTATACCGTTCAATATCTGAACTCTACCGTAGCCTCCCGTGAGACCCGAGACATCCAGTACTCTGTTCATTATTAAGATTGTCCTGCGTTGCCAAGATAAGCTTCTACAACATCTCTGTTGTTTCTTATTTCGTCTGGGGTACCTTCCAGCAAAATTTGCCCTCCGTTCATGACAATAATTCGATCAACGTCCCTACGTAAAATAAATTCCATGTTATGTTCAATAACCAACATACCTATACCCTCGCACGACGTCAACGTGCGTAGATTTTGGAAAATCTTTTCCGCAAGGTGTCCAGCTACACCTGCAACCGGTTCGT
This sequence comes from uncultured Dehalococcoidia bacterium, assembly GCA_964595285.1. Classification (GTDB taxonomy): domain Bacteria; phylum Chloroflexota; class Dehalococcoidia; order Lucifugimonadales; family JADFKI01; genus CAZQPS01. The sequence continues at coordinate 12,564 of CAZQPS010000003.1, forward strand.
CAAGTAGTAGGAAACTGGGAGAACTCATAAGGGCTCGGCCTATGTCGACGAGCTTACTTTGTCCGCCCGAAAGGTCACTTGCCAGATTGTGTGCGATGTGTGATATCTCCAGTAGGTCTAGTACAGCATATGCCTTCGCCAGTCTAAGGGTTTCTTCTTTTCGAGATCTAGGACGTAATAATGCTAAGATGGCGTTAGGAGAAAACTGCCGACGTGGGGCCACTAAAAGATTTTCTATCACTGTCATATCTTTCCATAACAGCGTGTGTTGAAATGTCCTAGTGAGTCCGAGACTTTGAATTTGATCTGGCCGTTTGCCAGTGCAGTCATGGCCCAAAACTTCAATTTTCCCAGAGGTTATTTCCAACATACCTGAAATGCAGTTGAAAGTGGTAGTCTTTCCGCATCCGTTTGGTCCAATTAAACCGACGAGCTCGCCTGTCTCAATTTCAAATGAAATTTGATCGACGGCTTTTAATCCACCAAAATCTTTCGTAAGTTTAGAGATTCGAAGTCCAGGTGATGTCATCACTCAATATTATCTTTCTGCAAAGTTGTCGTTCGATTAGTTGTACGCTTTGGTTTGCTTGGTACTTCTGGTAATAAACCTTTCGACGACATTAGTAAAGCTCCGATGATTACTAGTCCGATTAGAGCTAATTTAAAATGAGGTAGTGACAGCACAACGTTGTCTCGTGGGAAAATTTCTGTGACTGATCTCATAGACCAGACAATACCTCCCACGTTTATCATCAACCACGAAAATACGGTGTCCAGATACGAGGTTATGTTATGCAATGGAAGGCTAGATCCGCCTCTTGATACCACTAATACATTGAAAACGGATTCTACTATAACGATTAGAAATGCGCCTATAATCATGCCTCTGTTATTACCACGTCCGCCAACAATATAGGCGGCCCATATCAAGAATGTGGTCCGGACTGGGTTCATGAACTCTGGCCATACATTCATATTTAGCCAGGCCCAAAGCGCACCTGCAAGTGCTGCTATTGCGGCTCCTAGGGCGAGACTGGCTGCTTTGTGTGTCAGAATGTTGTGGCCATGATGTTGACTAACTAACTCGCCTTCTCGAATGGAACGGAGAATTCTACCCCAAGGAGAGGAGAGAACTGTATTTAGTAAAATTAGGACAGTCAATACTGAAATAGTAGATAAGATTGCTAAAAGGACGACATATGGTGCAGAAATCGGTAGGCCTATTAGCTCTCCTATGATTCTTGATGGACCGCTCTCCCACCAATTTTCAAATGGTCTAGAATATTGTGATATTCCGATCGCAGAAGTGACGGTACCGGCACGGAGCAGAGGTTCTGCCTGGAGAGATATCCGAAGCATCTCTCCCAGTGAAATTGTTACTATGGCGAAGTAATCCATCCGGAGTCTAGCTGTCGGGTATGCTAGAAGCCAGCCAGCCGCAGCCGAAACTGCAACCGCTGCGATTGTTGCCATCCATGGATTCCAACCGTAGCCATGAGTTTCTACTGGGGCGGCGAGTAATCCCACAGTAACCGCACCGATACCGACGAAGAATATGACTCCAAAATTAGTCATTCCAGTGAGGCCAGTATGCAAGTTTAGTGAAAAACAGGCTAGGCTAAATATGCCTACTAGAGTGATGATGCGGGCTACCTGTAGAGTCTTTGTAAGAATAGTAACGCTAGGTAAAAACCAAACTACACTAACCATGATGAGAAATAGAATTACAAAAGCTATCCATGATCCTTTTTCAGTATCACGGTCTATGGGCAGTCGTATGTTCAAGGAAAAAGGAAGATGTTTTGGAGTGTTAGAAGCTATTATATATGACCACTTTGACGTTATTGATACTTGTTTCAGTTTAGTTGATGACATTCTGATTAAAACTGAGTATGTGTAGGCTATCATTTCAACTATCTTGTTTCTCACTTGCGTGAGTACGTCAACATAATTTTCTATCGTTTCATTCACTAAATTAAGTAATTTGTAGACTGGATCCATCATCTCTTTTTTAATGGATGGGATGTTCGACTTACGTTCAATCAATCGTCTTTTCCTGATACGTTCTATATTCCAATTTTGGACCGCATATCCAATTCCACGAGGTGTTAACAGTAAGAGCCCTACCAGAAATATGAAGGGTGTCACTTCTGCAAATCCACTAGCGGTAGGGCGATCCAGAGCGTTGCCTGCGCCGATTAATACTGGTTCTGATATTGCTCGTAGTAACCCAACTATTATGGCGCCTATAATCACTCCTGGTATCGAACCAATTGTACCTAACACTATTACAGCGAATGCTGGCAGTAATAATGAGAGGCCCAATTCAGGATTGATTGGGAGTACAGTTGCCAGTAAGGCTCCTCCGAATCCTGCAATTCCAGATGACAAGAACGCGGTACTCCCGTGGACTCTTCCCACGTTGATACCGCTAGAGGCAGCGAGATCGGAATTGTCGGCTACAGCCCTTATCTGTTTGCCGAGTCTAGTGCGATGCAAGAGAATTATCAATAGAATGACTGCGCCGAATATACCAATAATTAGCGCTACCTTGGAGTAAGCAAATCCATAAGGAGTCACGTTCCCAATTACGTTCATTAGGGGTTCATTGATACGTTCTCCTAGATGGAGTTGGAAGCGTTCAGTTGGGATATTGAATGTCGATGTGGTTAGTCTCCAATCGCGGTCCGGTACGAAACGGAACGTACTTGCGCTGAACCTCATATACAGTAGAGCCCGCAGGACCATGGAGACTCCAAGGGACGCTATCATCATTATCTGTGGAGTTCCCATCTTGTCACGGAGGCGCTTGTACACCAAAGTGTCAACGGCCAGACCTGCAATTCCAGTTACAATGAAGGCGCTTACAGACGCCCAGATCAACAATTCCCAATTAAATATTCCGTCTTTGGGGGCATTGGATACTGGGAAAAATCTGTCAGACCACATCAAAGTAAGGGCGACGTATGAGCCAAGTAGCATCATTTCTGCCTGAGCAAAATTGGCGAAATGTTGCACTTTATAGGTTAGGGTTAACCCGATAGCGATACTGAGATAAACGGCAGACCAATATAGGCCACTCAACCCTATAGAAGTCAGGTTGAAATTTATTGTAGATGATCTATCTAGTCCAGATAGAGTCAGATGAAGAGTACAGAATCCAATCAATATCACTAAAATAGGGGCGGATACGATAATAGGATTCTTCCACTTAAGGCTCGCGTGGTTGACTAGGACTCGGACCAACATTATTCCACCGGAGGCTATTTCAATCGACAGCGCAAGCCATTTAATTTGGCCGGTAAATATGTCTATCCATATCAACATGCTGGAACTATGGATCAATCCAAAATATCCGTCGAGTATGAGAAATATACCCAACATTATTTGGAGTAGCCATGATGATCTAAGCATCTCGTGACGCCATATCGGGGTCAAGGACAATCCCGTCCCTTCACGTTTAACTTTTTGCCTAATGGGCTAAATGTGTCCACCACTAATTTTGTGCACAAGCCCGCAGTCATTCTTTGTTCTGACTGCGGGCTAATTAATTCCCCAACACTGAGTCGTGATTCCTTCTGATTCTAATTACCAGCTAACCCTCCGTTAGCAGTCCAGACTTGCGGACATGAGAAATCTGCGCCGTCAAACTGGCATACTTCGTATCCAGTACCTAGTACGTCACCATTAGCATCAAAAGTATGTGTTCCACTTGCTCCAATGTAATTCATACCAGTCTTTTTCAGATTTGCCACTAGGTTTCCATCCGGGTCTGACACGATAGAAGAGGCTACTATTTTAATAGCGTCATAAGTTTCCCCTGTATATATAGCTCCATCAGCGCCTCCGGCAGCGGCATAGGCACTTTCGAAGTTTGTTTTCGTGCTTGAGTCTTCTCCTGGTCGAGGCCTAGTCGCAATTAGACCATTAACTGCGGTTATATCAGTGAACGATTCTGTGAAAGCAGCGTCGGCAAGGCCATCAGCCCCTATCAGGCTGCCACTATATCCTTGTGCAGATAATGCTTCCATTATTGCCGCGCCATCTGTTGCATAGGACATTAACAGCACTGAATCGCAACCGCTATCAATGACGGACTGAGCTAAGGTTGAGGCGTCATATGACCCCTCAGTCGGGTCATACCCCACTTGGGTGCACACATTTCCAGACCAGTTGGTTGCGAAATTATCTCCAAGTCCCGCACCATAGTCATTTGTCATGTAAAGAATGGCAGGATTGCTTGCGCCGACAGAAGATGCCACCGCTGCCAGAGCCACAGCTTGTTGCGCGTCGCTTGGTACAACTCGGAAAAGGTGTCCGTTATCGTCTGCGGTTGTTATCCCGGGAGAAGTACTCGCGTATGACACCATGGGAATACCAGCTGGTGCGGCTACAGCTATTGCACCTAGTGTTGCTCCTGAGCAAGCAGCGCCGATGATAGCAGACACTCCACTGTCAATAAGGGTTTGCGCAGAGGTTCCTGCCTGAGTTCCATCACAGCCTGAGTCTCCAACTATTAGTTCGAAAATAAAATCACCCTCATGAGTTTCGTTGAGCTCTGCTATAGCTATATTAGCTGCATCTTCAAAACCAGGAGCATACTGTGCTATAGGGCCGGTCTGTGGACTCAAAAGACCAATCTTCACTGTCTCGCTTCCGCCGATACAACCTATCGCGGAACCAGTTAGAATTAACAAGGATAATAACAAGACAAATACATTGGGTAGTCTCATGACGTAGTCACCCCTTTCTCAATCTCAATGTTTCTGAACGCCGGTTGAATTACAGGGGAGTTTACACTATCTGTCAATACCATTGTCATCACTTGATAGACCGGAGTGATTTATTCGTTCAATATGAAAAATGTTGAGTAAGCTCAAGCCAAGAAAGGAATGTTGGGTTTATTTTTCCTAGTTAACAGAGGGTTATTTTATTAACAATCGACTCGTCAGGGTATGTTTGAATGAAGGGATTCACAACTGGTTTTAGCTATAGGCCGTCTGCTATCAAATATGAAAAATACTAAAAGTTATTCACCATTGAACAAACATTGGCATTACAACATGGACATAACCATCGTTGTTGATAGATTTAATAACTCCCGGGCTTGAGGGAGATGTCGTTTCAAGGACTACCTGTCCATTTCCAAGAACATCTAGTACCTCAGCTAGGTACTTTGCATTGAAAGCGATCTTCGAATCGTCGCCCTCTACATTTGCTTGAATCTGACTTTGATTATCTCCTAATTCCTCAGCTCTTGATGATATTTGTAGACTTCCTTCTGTATCGGTTCCATTTGCTGACATCTCTAATCGTACAATGCCACTACCGTCTCTTGCGAATATGGACGCGGTTCTTGTAGCTCTCAGGAAGCTGGAGGAATCTATGATGGCTCGTGTACTATAGCTCTCCGGTACTAGTTGGGAATAGTTAGGGAAGGCACCTTGAATTAATTGAGATACGATTTCTACGTTATTTAATCTGAACAGGGCCTGACTCTTGGCCTCAGTAATTGTGAATTCCACTATGTCGTCACTGCTCCCAATTAATCTGTTTATCTCTTGGAGAGACCTAGAGGGAATGATGAATTCAACGTTTTCAGGTAGTGCTTCCGCAAGCTTGCCTTTGTAGACTGCTAGTCGGAATCCATCAGCACCAGCGAAAGTAAAGTCATCGCCGTCGATTTCTACCTTGATACCGGTGAGAACCGGTCGTGAATCTTCATCGGCTGCAGCAAAGGCAACTCGCGTGATAGCTTCTTTCAAGGTTTGTCCGTTTATTTTCCCAGCAATTCCTTCGTCCACTGTCGGGATTGGGGGAAAATCATCAGCATCTGAGCCATTTATACGAGCTTCATAGGACCCGCACTTTAGCTCAAGGCCTAGGCCTTGAGAAGTCGACTCTATATCTATACGTTCTGGAGAGAGAGAATTTACGAAGTCGGTCAAAAGACGGGAAGGTATAGTAATAGATCCTTCTTCCTCCACTTGTGCGCCGATCCACGTTGTGATGGCGATTTCAAGATTAGTTGCTGAGAGTTTAAGCATAGACTGGTCAGTAGTAATTAAAACGTTTTGCGTGATTGGGAGAGTGGTTCTAGTGGCTACTGCTCTTCCAGCTATTGAAAGTCCTCTGAGTAAATTTTCTTGTAAACATGACAATCGCAATTGTTTCTCCTTTTGAAAACATCATTTGTACCGATAGTGAAAAAGTTACAAATGTTATTTGGGCTGATTACCTCAGGCGTAAACGATATGAATACGAGTCGCCATTGGTATTATTATTTGGCCAGAAATGTGTAGGCTAGTATAGTGTTGCATGGTGATGACGTCAATGTAGAAATACGGCGACGTCTCTTAGAGGGATTAATGTGGAGCGTTAAAGAGAATTGTGCTCCTTAATATATAATCAAGGGCACAATTCTCTTTGATGAGTCACTCTAAAAGCTGTTACTTAACTGTTATGGTTCCTACCATGCCGAGAGTCTCATGCGGTATGCAAATTAGAGAATAAGTACCTGGTTTATCAAATGTGAACGTAAATATTTCGGAGGTACCACCATCAACTTCAAAGTCAATGCCTAGTTCCTCTACTGTGAAACTATGGAATTCTGTTTCAGAACTCAATTCAAATGATATGGTATCTCCATTGTTGAATTCCATATTCTTGGGATCGAATATGTAGGCACCGCTTCCTCCTTGGTCTTGCATGACGACTGCAAAGGCATTACCGGTTGCCTCAGAGTTTGAGGAACTTGCCTCTGATTGCTGGGAAGGTGCAGCGGCAGGTGGCGGTGGCGGTGGTGACGGCCTTTGGGAATTCTGCACGGGTTCTGTGGCCCCCCCGCCGCAGGCGAATAGCGCTATTGCCACTATAGCGTTAAGAGCAAGCATTTGGAACATTGTTCTTTTTATCACGTTTTCTCCTACCTATAAAGCTTTGTTTTCACGAGAATCGTATATGTGTCTCTGTACATCAATGTATATAGTGAACAGTTTCACAGAATATCACCAAGATTATTTGCCAGTCAATGATTTTGTGCTGAAAATGCTCTTGACACGTCTGTTCTAATATTGATAGTTTATTACCAGAACATTAGTGCTCACTTTGCTGATAGTGTGTGGATATACTTCACGCACCCATTGAGTGATCACCGCATGTTAGATTGAACCTAAGGATGTATGACAATGAAGGGAAGACTTTCTCAAAGACAACAAGGGATACTCGATTTCATAAGAAATTTTATGAATGATCACCAATTTCCCCCGACTGTGAGGGATATTCAAGGGGGTTGTAGTATTAGTTCCACGTCCGTTGTAGATTACAATTTGCATATTTTGCAGAGGGAAGGGCATCTCAGGAGACTTCCTGAAGTGTCACGAGGAATCGAATTGGTTGGGATGGAACGTTCTTCCAGTAAGGATATAGTCGAAGTACCTGTCATAAGTAGTATTGCCGCCGGTGAGCCTCTTCATGTACCTGATGTATCTTCTCGGGAAGCAGATGAGATTGAGCAAATCCCGGCTTCGCTTCTCAAAGGGAGAACTGATGTTTTTGGTCTCAAAGTTAAAGGCGACTCCATGATTGACGCCTTTATAGCGGACGGAGACTTGGTTCTAATAGAGCCACGAAATCACGCAGAAACGGGGGAAATGGTCGCAGCTGAAATTCGAGATAGTGAATCGTTCACACTAAAAAGATTCTTTTTAGAAGGTAACACAGTCAGATTGCAGCCCGAGAATGCGAACATGAGTCCGATAATAGTTGATGCTAAAAACGTTTTGGTGAGGGGGCGTGTTGTTGGAGTAATACGTTCGTTTAGATAAAAGATTGGTCAGAACGACGATCTCATATATTTTGCACGACTTACTTAGCAGAATGTCGGTTTGATATCATATTAGAAGATTAAACTGGCTAGCTGGCTGTCATGAGTGTAATGAGATCTAGGAAGTTTGACAACACAAATAATTTACGTCTAGAAATTGAACGTGCTGATAGCGTCTCAACAGTTGAAACTGTAACAGCTTCGCTGAAACAACTCGTGGATGTGGATGTGGATGTAATTGACGAAGATACGCTTCACGTCGAGATTGGTATTTGCGATAACGATTTCCCTCTGAGGGATCTGGTAAGTATTGTTGACAGCCTAGGTTACAAAGTTCTTACAGAGAAGACCATGCTGGCTGTTCAAGGAATGACTTGTGCCGCCTGTGTAGGTCATGTTGAATCGGCGTTGATAAAATTGACAGGTGTTACTGATGTGTCCGTCAGCTTAGCAACAGATAGAGCCGTGGTTGAGCATCCTATCGGATTAGTAAGCGTTTCGGATATGTGCGAGGCTGTTGAAGATTCTGGATACAAAGCGTTCAAGTTAACTGGCAGTCTTCGCCAAAACAAGAAGATCGATAATGTTAGTGATATTAGACTCAAGACTATAGTCAGCGGTTTTTCAGCACTAATAATTATGATCCTGATGTTTTTACCACCCATTAGTGAAATATGGTTTGCCCAAAATAATTATGCTTTTCTTCTGCTCGCAACTCCTGCACAATTTTGGGCAGGATACTCTTTTCACCGAGCGACGTGGGCTGCACTAAAGCGAGGGAACTTTGACATGAATACCTTAATCTCCCTCGGTACTTCCGTCACGTTCTTTTACAGTATGGTTGTGACAGTTTTTGGGGACAGTCTTTTTTTTGAAGACTATAAGGGAAGTACATTTTTCGATACTTCTACCGCAATAATAGCACTGGTTAGTTTTGGAAGATATCTTGAGATAAAAGCCAAAAAGAAGACCGCAAACGCGATAGATACTTTATACAAGCTACGTCCTGCTTTTGCGCGCGTTGAAATTGACGGAGCGGAAGTCGAGGTTTCAGCGGAAGGGCTCAAGGTCGGTGATGTGGTGGTGATTCGTCCAGGAGAACGTCTTCCTGCAGACGGATATATTATCGAAGGCTCGACTGCCATTGATGAATCCATGTTAACGGGAGAAAGTTTGCCGGTTGATAAATACCCTGAAGACTCGGTATTCAGTGCGACAGTCAACAATTTTGGAAGTATCAAATATAGGGTCACACAGACATCCCAAGGCTCGTTCTTGTCAAAAATAATAACTATGGTTGAGGAAGCTCAAAACTCTAAAGCCCCTATACAGAGAGTTGCAGATGTAATTGCGTCATATTTTGTTCCAAGTGTCATGTTATTCTCGATATTGACTTTAATGGCTTGGTTAATACTTGGTCCTAGTCCGGCCTATATTTATGCAATTTTGACTTCTGTGTCGGTTCTCATCATAGCTTGTCCATGTGCTATGGGTTTAGCTACACCGGCGGCCATTACTGTAGGGATTGGGAAAGGGGCTCAGAAAGGGATTTTGATTAAGAATGCAAGCGCTTTAGAGACTGCTTGTAAGATAGATACAGTTGTCATGGACAAGACAGGCACTTTGACTATAGGAGAACCCAGCGTAAGGTCTATCATAGGCTATGGACTTGCAGAGCGAGAGGTTTTACAAACTGCATATGCTTTGGAGATTAATTCAGAACATCCCCTAGGCAAGGCTATAGTGAAAGAGGCTGAAAGATTTTCTATGGAGTTACTGAGTGTAACGGGATTTATGAGTAAGCCAGGCGAGGGTGTTAGCGCGTTGTTCGAGGGTAAGGAAATTCATTTTGGTAATCTCAAACTTATGTTAAATCATAAGATCAAGATAGGCTCCGCTGAAGAAAAGGCTAAGGAATTGATGGGTTATGGACATACGGTTTCATATTTGGCTTTTGACGGAGAAGTCAGAGGCCTGATCTCATTATCTGACGTTATCAGGGAGGAAGCTGTTGAGGCTGTTAACGCTTTGAGGGTGAAGGGTATTGAAGTTATAATGATGACGGGTGATAATTATGCCACAGCCGCAGCTGTGGCAAAACAAGCGGAAATTGAAAATGTAATTTCGGATCTTTTGCCCAACGAAAAACTAGATAGTATTGTAGAGTTGCAAATGAAGGGGTGCATTGTGGCAATGCTGGGTGATGGGATCAATGATGCTCCTGCTTTGGCGCAATCTGATGTTGGTATAGCTATAGGAACTGGGACAGACGTAGCTATCAATTCCTCTGATATAACACTTTTAGGGACTGACATTCGTAGTGTTTCTGTAGCCTTGGATCTTAGTAAAGCGACTATGAGAATTATCAAGCAAAACCTTTTTTGGGCGTTCGCCTATAACCTCATGCTGATTCCTGTCGCTGCAGGTGCATTTTTTATTTTGTTTAATCAAGGGAATGTACCGGATGTATTGGTTCCAGTTTTGGGAGAATATGGGTTTTTGAATCCCATAATGGCTGCAGGTGCTATGGCTATAAGCTCAGTTATGGTTGTTTTAAACTCATTGAGACTCGGGAGATTTTAATAGTCCTGGTTAATCTTCAGACAAAGGGGCAAAATGAAAATACCATTCATTGGTTGGTTGAATCCTGTAAATGCGGTGGATCCTGTGTGTGGTATGAATGTCAAGATCAGGAAACCACCTGGGGGAACCTTTAAGTACCTAGAAACCGAGTATTATTTTTGCGGGCCAGGATGTAACCGAGCCTTCCAGAAAGAGGCGGAGTTATATCTGTCAGGTGAGAAACAAATCCGAATGTGATCCTAGCACTGGTTCCATTCTACTGTTGAATTACTACTTAGATCACACAATGGCGGCAACGCATGTTTTCTCGTGCGAAGATGAGATTTGGGTCAGCATCTGCTATAGCGAAGTCTATCAATATGCGCAGAGCTTTAGATTCATCAGGCAATTGAAAATCGGAAACCATTTTCTGGAGATATTGTAGATGATCTGCTTGAAGGCTGGCTTTAAATTCTTCTATATTTCTTGCTGGCATGATATTCGTACCTTTCGCCTGGCGCTAGGCAATATTCGTTTAAATTTGATATGAGGATTGGTATCCAAACTGCCCTATGTGCATGGCTGAAGAGCCCTAGTAATACTGGTTGGCGGTTTTAGGGAAATGTTAAGATTGAAGAAGAGCATTCGCCTTTTCATACACTCCGTTGACTACTGGCATAGCATCAACTTCTAACCAATCTTCTAGTATTTCTGTGTATAGACCTCTAAAATCAAAATTGAATGCAAGATCACCCTCTATCAGTTTGTCATCGTCTAGTGAAGGATATTCACTATAGTGGCCTCCCTTGACTCCGTCACCGATTAAAAACGCGACCCCTCCGGATCCGTGATCTGTACCATTGCCATTGTCTCGAACTCGCCGTCCGAACTCGGAGAAAGCAAAGATTAGAACATCCTCACTTTTATTGTGATCTTTCATATCTCTATAAAAGTCGTATATTCCTCCGCAAACATCAGTAAGCAAGCCTTCCTGAAGTGCTATTCCATTGGTGTGGGCGTCAAAGCTACCATGCTGGGCATAACATATTCGTGTGCCTATGTCTGCTTGTAATACCTGGGCGGCACCTTTCATACTCTTAGCGAATGAATTACTTGCATACTCTACATTGGAGGAGTATTTTCCAGTAACGCTGCTTATAATGTCAGCACCCCTTAGGGCATCTAGTCCAGTTTGACTTAGAAAGTCCATTACTGGACCAGTTCCAATGGCTTGAGTGTACATATCTCTGAATGCCTGAAGTGCTTCGTTACGTTGCCCTTCTTCGTTCATGTGGCTCATTAGACCGTAAGTGTTGAGATCGGTTACCGAGGCTACAGGCGCTCCTTTTGCGACTAGTGCCCTTGGTAGGCCTGATCCAAAATTAACAGCGGCGACTACATTGTCTCCATCCGGGTGCATTTGGTTAATGGCGTTTCCAAGCCATCCTTCGTTTCCAACTTTGGTTGGCTCTGCCGTGTGCCAAATGTCCATTGAACGAAAATGTGACCTATTAGGTACGGGATATCCTACGCCATGTATGATGGCTACCTTCCCTTCATCATAGAGTTCCTTAATAGGTTGCATTGCCGGATTGAAACCATAATTTTTGTCTAATGGAATAACGGACTCTTCAGTTATGCGCACGTTTGGTCGATTATCTATATACCTGGAGTCGTTGTACGGAATTACACAGTTTAAGTAGTCGTTACCTCCAGATAATTGCGCAACTAAGAGTTTACGATTTTTATTCTCAGCCATCCTAATTCACTCCTCTCACGGATCCATCTGACGACTCTGTCAGCTTTGTTTCCATTTAAATAGTCTTTTCGTATATCTGCAAGCGATGCCGTCCAGTTTCTAGGACGTAAACCCTATCATGGTCATCTATGATCACGTCAACTGGATCCCAAAAATATGGTTCCATACGGGCAGATATTTCCGATGGATCGTCAGTATCGGGCTGGTAGACTGGCACGAAGGAGCTTCTGGCTTTTTTTTCATCGACTTGAGAATCTAGATATTCTATTACCCAAGGATTTAGCCCAGCTTCCCCTCGAATTTTTGTGAGGAAATGCCCTTCTGAATCAAACATTTGCACTCGTTGATTCCCCCAGTCAGCAACATAGATATTGTTTTCTGAATCTATGGCTAGGCCAGCTGGGCGGTGAAATTCACCATCGTTTTGTCCCGACGTTCCAAATTTTGAGAGAAAAATTCCATCACTTGTAAATTTCTGGATTCGATCATTGCGCCAATCAGCAACATATACGTTGTGATCTCTGTCCTGTGCGATTCCCCAGGGTAAATTGAAATTACCGTCACCATCGCCATATGAGCCGGCCCAGACTTCAATAAATTCACCATCTTTAGAGAATTTTTGAATTCTGTTATTCCTATGGTCTACTACCAATAGATCGTCGTTTGCGTCAAATAACAAACCCGAGGGGCCTTTTATTTCTCCCTCCGCATTACCTTGAGTCCCCCAAGATTTAATAGGGTCACCCTTCTTGTTAAACACCGTTATTCTGTGGAGAAATTCATCGGCCAAATATAAGTTCTCATCACTGTCTAGTGCAACGGCGGTAGGCCAAATCATTCCGCCTAGATCTGATCCGTAGGAGCCGATTTGTCCTAAGAACTCGTGGTTGGCAGTGACCAATTGAATGCCATTGGAGCCTTTTGTTTGGGGTTTACCCCTGCTTGCTACGAATATGACTCCGTCAGACCTTAATACCATGGACGTCGGCAATTGAAATCCTCTGCCACCGAAATCAGCACAGAAACCAACGTTGGTTACATATTTCAATTGAGGTTTAGTTATAGTCATGTCTTTCACATCCTTTTGGTTCAACTAGACTATCTGGTATTCTTGACTCGATACGACCAGTTGGATAACGGCTACCGCCGCTTTGTCAAATTGGTCGGCACTGTGATTTTCTTCCCACGATAGGTGACCGTATTTTGATGCGTACTTTTTAAGGCCGGATCGAGTACTATCCAACACATCTAGCGGTCCCAACACTGTAAGGCAATTATCCACCAAGTCGTCGGGCGACATACTGCCATTTTCTCCCAAAGACTTTATTCTGTTTATAATTTCCCTAATGCCCAACTTGTCAGGATTGCTGATTATACGCGCCGCAAAATTAACTCTCTCTACGTAAGCCCCTGTGTTGATCCATTCGCTGCCACCTTGCCAACCTTCCACACTTGGCGGTCTCATGAGCGCTTGGCCCATGTTGGAACAGGCGGAAGCCGCCGCAAATATCTCTTGAGATGGTAAATCAACCGGTCCGGCAAGCCTCATCGTACCAACAACCATTTCTGCTGGACTTTTTATTCTTGCGTAGCGTGCAGAGACGTCTTTAAAGAAATCCGAAGTAAATAAGGCTTTAAGCATCGCTTTAATACTATGGCCAGAGGCAAAGTACGCGTCACAGAGTAATTTTATTGCTTCGGGATCTCTAGGTTCTTCGTGGGGCCATTGTGGAACAGGAAGCTCGTCGGCGACATAGAAATGATACAAGTGCCTGGCTATGAATTTGGCAGTAGCTTCTTGTTCACAAATAATCCTTACGGCATCTTCCCCATTCCAGTTTCCAGTTTCTCCGAGGATTGTCTTTTCCCCCTGGTCATGATCGTCTTCGTCATATTCGAATTGCCACGACATGTATCCGTAAGGGCGTGCGGTATTGTTTCTCATTCTTATTGACATGTATTCTGGATTTACTATTCTCCATCCGGTGAAAGCCCTGGCGGTTTCTTTTATATCATCTTCCGTATAGTTTCCCACGCCCATCGCGAATAGCTCAAGGATTTCCCTGCCATAGTTCTCGTTTATGTTTGTACCATGGTTATCTTGGTTATCTAACCACATGATCATAGCGGGATCTTTGGATAATTCGATTAGCAAGTTGTCCAAAGTCCCCATGCCTTGTTCTCTAAACATATTTATTTGGTTTGTGACAACCCGACTTTGTATTAACTTGTGGGATGCCGTTGCGAATACTCTGTGCCAGAACAGGCACATTTTTTCCCTTAGTGGGGTGTCCGTCATTACCATTCTGTACATCCAGTGAGCATCCCCACTGGATCGTAGATCAGACAAATCAACGTGGTACCGGCGGATTAGATCATCCGGAATGATATCTGGATGATCTGGATTTAGAAGCTCATCCAGTATTTGATCGTAGCCTATTTCCAAAGCATGATCCATTTCATCTGGAGTCGCGCCGAAACCGGCCCTCCTCAGGAAATGGGCCATTAGTACCAGGTCTTGCTTAGAATGTGTAGTTGTCATAGGGACATCCCCTTCTATCCGAGTCCGTATTTTCGAACTTCATTAACATATTTAGTCTGCTGAATTATGTTCCATTACGCCTACTAATACCTCATAAGTTTATCAGCACATGTTGGGCTTATCAATGGCTTCTGATTTAAGTTGTCTGCCATTGTGGTGATATACTCGTAGATAACTAAGGTGTTTGCTAGAGGCAAAGTTTGAGCGCGAATGTTTCATCGATCGATTTTTAGATTTCCGAAGAGCCAAGCTGGGTCTATACCCTGCCGTATTGGCGATTTTCATGGAGAAGTCTTATGTATTCTAGAGTTCTAGTTGTTGGTCACGACGAGGGGAAGGTAGATAGAATTACCAGTAGGCTCGAACAAGACGGATATATTGCGACGGCCACAATGAGTGATTCAACAGCTCTCGATTTAGCCCGTTCTGCTGCGTTTGATGCTTTAGTAATTGGGGCAGAGATGCCTCGGTCTGAGAGGGCGCATATCATCAAGCAAGTAAGGAATATTAATCCTTACACGATTGCTGTCGTTGTTGATGCTCCTGCATCCGTCTTGATACAGCTCAGGCAAGCGTTTAAGGAAATGAGGATGTCTATAGATAAGGGTAATTAAGTTTTATCTATGAATAATGCATATATAATGGAAAAATATTATTCAGTTTGTCTTGCTCGTGAGTAAGATGATAAATAAAATGTATTACATCGGGGCGTAGCGCAGTTGGTAGCGCGCCACGTTCGGGACGTGGAGGGCGCTGGGTCAAATCCAGTCGCCCCGACTCCAGTTTCTGGCCAGATCTCTAGGTTAGATTTGACTTATTATGCCCTTGACAATGGGGCAATGAATAGGATAGAGTCGACCGAATGAAAAAGAGTTTTCAGCTCTTGGAAAGTAGTAATAGCATACATTGGAGGGTGATCTAAATATGAGAAACCTTACAAATGGTAAGTTCACTGTTTTGCTCCTTGTAGGGGCTTTGGTGGGCTTATTGCTGTTCGTGTTAGCCTGCAGTAGTTCGGATTCAGCAGCGGCACCTTCAGCTCCTCAATCAGCTGCACCTGCAGCAGCAGCGGCTTCAGCTAGCGGAGGGCCCGGAGCACCGGTCGCCCCTGCAAAAGCAGCGGCGGCTGAAAAAGCAGCAGCGCCTGCTCTTGGTAGCGTAAGGAATACGCCTGTACCTCAGCCGACCAGGGCTGTGGGAGCCGATCCTGTTAAGGTCGTTCCGGCCTCATGGACAGATGGGCATCCTCGAGGGTCGACGCGAGTAGGCGGGACAGTTAAGGCGATGGTTCCTGCAGGATTGGCGCATCATGATATGCATCAGTCTGTAACGTTCAACAATATGGGACCACAGATCCCAATGTACAATGGCCTCCTATATTTCAATCCTGACGAATACGGCGTGTTCACCCCAGGTGCAGATTTAGCGAAAGGCTGGACTTTGTCTGGTGATGGTCTGTCTTACGACTTTGATTTGCAGACAGGCGTGAGGTTCCACGACGGAAGTGCGTTTGACGCAGATGACGTTGTGGCCACGATGGATAAAATTCTTAATCCTAAAGAGGGCGTCCTCAGTATGAGGAAGATCGCCTTTGATTCCGTAGATTCGGTGACAAAGGTAGACCCACTTACCGTGAGATTCAACCTCAATCGAGAAGATGGGATATTGCCTAAGAGCATCGCCATCGGATTTAACGTTATGGTTTCCAAGGATACTCTAGAAGAATTAGATTACGACCTTCGCCCAGCGTTTGATGCGCCTGGCACTGGTCCGTTTAAATACATGAATCACAAGCAGAAAGAAGTATGGAATCTTGAAAAGAATGCAGACTATTTCAAAGATGGTCTGCCTTACTTAGATCGTCTGAAGATATTCCACGGGACAGGTGCAGCAGCAGCAGCAGCCCTTCTGTCAGGACAGGTCGACTATTCGGCATGGCTTAACAAGGGTGATGGTGACAAGATAGTTGCTGGCGATTTTCCAGGCTACAAGTCAATGACTTGGGGTGTTTACAACAACACAGCGATTTGGTTTAACAGCAATCGTAAGCCTTTTGATGATGAAC
This sequence comes from uncultured Dehalococcoidia bacterium, assembly GCA_964595285.1. Lineage (GTDB taxonomy): Bacteria > Chloroflexota > Dehalococcoidia > Lucifugimonadales > JADFKI01 > CAZQPS01. Next base: position 29,317 of record CAZQPS010000003.1, read on the forward strand.
GGGTGAGGCGTGCAATATTCCTTGCTGTGGATCCTCACGTGATGTTGGCCCTGTGGAATTCAACGCGACTAGGTGACTTTGGAGAATGGGTGCCGCCGCAAAGCTTAGGTGGTACTTATTCAAGATCTCTGGAAGAACTTGCTGAGACTCCCGGTTGGAGAACACCGACCGCTGAGGACGTACAAGAAGCAAAAGATTTGATGGCTGCTGCTGGGTATGGAGAAGGATCACAGATCCAATTCCTAGCTCGTGGAAGCGTTTCGTCTCAGGTTGAGGGTATGGCTCAGATCCTAGAAGAGACCTTTGGAATTGAATCTGAACTAAGCGTTAGTGACGCTGGTGTCTACTACGATAAAGTATGGTCAGGTGACTGGGATATTACTAGGGCGACTTGGACTAACATGTTTGGTGACCCTTGTGAGATCTGGCGTAATGTACTGAGAGCTGATAGCCCTCAGAACTACGGCAATTTCCAGGATGACCGGGTGGACGTGGCAGTAAACGAGGTATGCAGGCTGCCGGATGGTCCAGAAAGAGCAGAGTCGATCTCAAAATCAGTGCAATTATTGGATGAGATCGTTCCTACTATGGTTTTGGACTGGCCAATAGGTCAGAACGCATGGAACGATGAGACGTTTGAGCTCAATCCTCAGGCCTGGACTACAAACTATTGGAATCACAATATTTGGGAGATTTCAGCACTTAAATAGTGCGTAAATTTAGAAAGTAGCGTTTGATGTGAAGCTTGCCGTATGACACAATATCTTATTAGAAGATTGTTAATAGGTATCCCTACCCTGTTCTTGGTAAGCGTATTGATTTTTGCTGCCATGAGGGTAATCCCTGGAGATGAACTTTCGGTTCTCTTTGGACAGGAAGAGGGTGCGGCAAAGATTTCGGACGAACTACGTGAGCAATTATTAGCCGATCTGGGCCTGGATAAGCCAATCTGGGTCCAGTACGGCATGTGGATGGGTGAAGTTGCGACTGGGCGGATGGGCAGTTCCTTCTGGCGAGATGAAAGTGTTGGTGAAGTTATTGCTAGGAGAGGCCCAATAAGTGCGCAGGTTGCAGTACTCGCAGTTTTGTTTTCATATATCATCGGTCTACCGGTAGGTATCCTGTGTGCGGTGAAGCAGGATACTTGGATGGATTATGTGGGTAGGGTGATGACCATAAATTTCTTGGCTATTCCAAATTTTTGGCTTGGTACCCTGGTTCTGGTAGGCATGATTATTTATTTTGATTGGATGCCGCCTTTGGAATGGGAACCTTTCTGGGTAACTCCGTGGACTAGCCTAAAACAGTCACTTGTGCCGGCGCTTATTATGGGCTCCGCACAAGCTGCTACCGTCGCTAGAATGTCTCGTTCTTCTTTGCTGGAAGTTATGCGTGAAGACTATATTCGCACATCAAGAGCTAAAGGATTGAGCGAGCGCATTACTATTTATCGGCATGCTCTTAGAAATGCGATAATTCCAGTAATTACTATTTCCAGTGTTTCTCTTGGGTTTTTATTGGGTGGATCTGTCGTAATAGAGCGAGTATTTCAAATACCAGGATTAGGTTTAAGTATGATAGAGGCTGTACAGGATCGAGATTTTGTCGTTGTGCAGAACCTCGTGTTGCTGTATGCGTTCATATTCGTTGGCATTAATTTTTTGGTGGACGTATTGTATGCAATGATAGATCCGAGGATAAGGTACAACTAATTAAGTACCTTCGACATGAACAGATATGTTAATAACTAGGGGAGCGTAGATATTGGCTCAGTCCGAAAGTACAGTCTTGCAGATAGATAGGCCAGAGGAAGAGGGCCTTGTTGCCTTTTTGCGTAAGGTTCCCATGGCCGTGGTTAGGTTTGGTGTGCGAAAGCCTCTTGGTGGAGTGTCGCTCGTCGTTCTTTTCTTAATGATATTTATATCGATATTTGCACCGTTTATAGCTCCTCACGACCCATATGAACTCGATTTCATGGCAATTCAAGAAGCACCCGGTAGATATATTCTTGGTACCGACGCGACGGGACGCGATGTACTTAGTCGGATAATATACGGTGGACGTATTTCTGTGTTGGTTGG
>CAZQPS010000004.1:0-18591 GCA_964595285.1 uncultured Dehalococcoidia bacterium
GTGATTATCACTGATGATGATTCATTATATGTACTCAATCATCGGCCCACGGGAAGTGCGCCCCTAGCCAAATGGACTGTAGAGCAAGAATATATATCGGAATTTGGAGCAGGAGATTTTGTTTGGCCAGAAGGTTTGGCAATCGATGACTCACAGAATGTATATTGTTCAGATGCCTATTCTAATTTTGTGGCATCTTACGATTCAAATGGAGAACTGATCAGAAAATGGGGTGAGACAGGAAGTTCGGAAGGTAAATTACATGGACCGTCCGGATTAGCTTTTGACAAGGAAGGAAATTTACTAGTTTGCGATAGCTTGAATAATAGAATCCAGAAATTTAGTGAATATGGGGAATATATTTCTAGCTTTGGCACGGAAGGTGCAAACGAAGGTCAATTTAATAGACCTTGGGGAATCTCCGTTGACGACAATAATGATATTTATGTGGCTGATTGGGGAAATAACAGAGTCCAAAAATTTTCTGAATCGGGCGATTTTATTTTAACTTTTGGATCAGAAATTGATGACGGAGGAAAGCTTAATCATCCCTCCGATGTAGCAATAGATGCTGATGGAGACGTCTACGTTGCAGATTGGGGTAATAATCGCATACAAATCTATTATTCCGATGGGGATATAATGACAAGCCTTCTGGGAGATGCTCAAGAATTTTCAAATGCAGCGACCGAATTTCTGGCGGTCAATCCTGAACATGTGAAAGCATTTAGGCGAGTGGATCCCGTTGAGTATGTAGAATTAGGGCGCTTCCAAAGGCCTGCAGGAATATCGATTAATAGTAGTAATCGAATAGTGGTGAGCGATGGAATCAGATGTCGGCTTCAAATATATTTGAAAGATGACAGCTATCTAGAGCCACAATTCAACTTATAATAATCATTGCAGGGGTTAGTTTTTTACAGCCTAGGGGTCGCCTCACTATTTGCGGAGTTTTGTAAAACTATCTATACGAAGCTACCCCGTGTCACTGAGTCTACTTTGATATCTACAGTGTATATTTTACCTGTAAATTGGAATGGTGGCTCATATGCCTCCGTTATAGGAGATAGAACATCTTGTCCAATGTCCAATCCACCCACTCTGGATGGACGAGTTTGTACAGGTATTTCTGCATTGCCTGCATCATCTGCATTAATCGAAAAAATAACTTTTGATTCGCTGCTATTTAGTCTTGTTACCGATACCGAGGCTATAATGCGTCCTTCTGGTAATACTTGATCCGAACTAATGATTGCGGTTTTCCCAGAAACGTTGTGTGCAAGGTGTAATTTCCTATCCTTGACGAAAAACGAAAATCCATTTAAGTGTGAGCCGTAAGCGCAGATTACACCTTCCGTACTTGCATCTTTAATCTCTATATCGGATTTTAAATGCCAATCACCTTCGCCCACTTGTGGTGACATGGAAGATGGTATATGAGAGATTGGATGAGCAAAATGATACGTTCTGTTTTCATGGTACGCTCCTGGCTGTATGCTAACGCCAGATCTTTCTGACTCTAAATCATACAGAGGGAATACGCCGTATTTACCAGCTTCTGCCCACCATAGATCTATCATTTTCTTGAGACGTTCGGGTTCTTTTTCAGCAAGATTATTTGATTCTGAAAAATCTTCGTCTATATGGTAAAGCTCCCACTGTTCAGTAAAGTAATCGCTATCAGCCTCATGTCTCGTTACTGCTTTCCAGCCGTCATACCACAGCCCTCTTTTACCCAGCATTTCAAAATATTGAATAGGTTTTTGAGTAGGTAGATCTTTTCCGTCATAGCTGTAGGCAAGACTCGTACCAGATATGGGCATTTGCGTGTGGCCACCGTAGCTCGACTTTGGCTCTATTCCGAGCATTTCCAATATGGTCGGTGTAATATCACTTACGTGGTGAAACTGGTTTCTTATGCCACCCCTGTCCTTTATGCCTTCGGGGTATTGCACTATAAGCGGAACTCTAACGCCTCCACCATGCGTATCGTGTTTGTACCATCTGAGCGGAGTATTTCCTACCTGGGACCACCCCCAGGGTATATCTGCATAGCTTTTAGGGCCACCTATGTCATCAAGTATCTCATCGATGTTCGAAAAATCCTCTTCAGGGAGAGGATTACCACTAAAGGCCGCAATAGTTTGTCCATTGTTAGCGGCTGATCTTTGAGGTACGGGTCCCAACGTGGTGACACCATAAGGTCCACCGTTTTGGCTAGTTCCATTGTCAGCAGTAAGAACGATGATGGTATTATCTAGCTGACTTATGCTTGCAAGATAATCTATTAATCTGCCCAGTTGTTCGTCTGTATGTTCAAGAAATCCTGCCCATGTTTCTTGAAGGCGGCACATGAATTTCTTTTCGTTTTCTTCAAATTCCTCCCATGCTTTCACACCGGGGTTACGAGGAGGTAGTTTCGTTCCCTCGGGTATTATCCCCAACTCTAGTTGCCGATTGAAGTACTGTTGCCTAATTATGTCCCAACCCTCATCAAAACGGCCCTTGTACTTATCTATGTATTTTTTCGGTACTTGATGGGGAAAATGCATCGCGCCAAGTGCGAAGTACATAAAGAAAGGCATGTTCGGGTATATAGATTTCTGATCACTGATAAATCCAATTGCCCTATCTACAAGATCCTCAGTAACGTGATATCCCTCCTCCGGAGTCTTGGGTGGATATACGGGATGATTGTCGTAAGTCAGTTCAGGATAGTATTGATCTGTAGATCCAGGTAGAAACCCATAGTATCTGTCAAAGCCCCTTTGTAAAGGCCAACCATTCCTGGGACCAGCAGCAGAATTATGCTCAGTGGGATTTAAATGCCATTTCCCAAGGGCGAATGTGGAATAGCCTTCATCTCTAAGCATTTCTGCAAGAGTCGCAGAATTTCTGCTGAGAAGGGCGCGCAAATTAGGATATCCTGAGTCGTGCAAGTTTGCTATGGCTCCCATTCCTACCGAGTGATGATTTCTTCCAGTAAGAAGTGAGGCTCGGGTGGGAGAGCAGAGCGGGGTAACATGGAAATTGGAGTATCGAAGTCCGTTTTCAGCCAACCTATCCATGTTGGGAGTTTCTATTGTCGATCCGAAGCAACCTAGATTGCCAAATCCCGTGTCATCTAGAAGAACGAGGAGAACGTTGGGAGATTTTCCGTCATGTGAGGGAAGAGGTGGGTCCCAATGAGGTTCCGACTCCTCGTGCGTAAATCCAATTCTACCCCCAAATGTTTTTAACGATGACATATTTCATTTCTCCTTAGCTACAAAAGATGCGGCGAGTCTTCGACAGTATTGTATTTCTATGGAAGTTTAGCATAGATCAATTTTCCTACATGGCCACTTGAGTTTGACTTTGCTACGATTGGAATTATTCATAAATGATGTTATGGAGGATAGATAATGCAAATAAATTTAGAAAACAAATCTGCTGTAGTAACTGGTGGTGGTTCCGGTATTGGAAAGCAAATAGCACTTACATTGGCAGCTTATGGAGCCTCTCTAACAGTGGGAGACTTGAACAAAGAATCTGGGGAACAAACTGTGAAGGAAATCAAAAATGAAGGAGGGCATGCTCAAAATGTTGTCACTGACGTTTCAGATAATTCTCAGGTAACAGGATTAATTAAAGCAGCGGAAGATGAATTTGGAGGCGTTGACATATTAGTCAATAATGCCGGATTCGGCTTTACTTCAACAGTTATAGAAATGACTGAAGAAGACTGGGACAGAGTCCTGGGTGTAAATTTAAAGGGTCAATTCCTGTGCTCAAAAGCAGCGGCGTTATCAATGATAAAGACTGGGACAAATGGTCGAATTGTAAATATAGCTTCGACCGCTGCTGTCAATGGCAGGTATGCCGGAGGTGCCTACTGTGCTGCAAAAGCGGGTGTAGTACAGCTAACTAAGGTGATGTCCATGGAACTTGGAGAATATGGAATAAATGTAAATTCAGTAGGGCCAGGGCTTACTGAAACACCTGCCAACTTAAATTTAACTAGTGAATATCGGGATAATTTTGTGGATCAAGTAGCATTAGGGAGAAGGGCGAAGCCGAATGATATAGCAAGTGCAGTATTATTTCTCACATCATCACTTGCTGACTACATCACTGGCCAGGTAATTTACGTGGACGGAGGATATTCAGCTGGGAAGCTCACCGTAAGGGGTTAGAAAGGTTTAAAGCATGAATTTAGAGGGCAAAATTGCAATTGTTACAGGTGCTGCTCAAGGAATTGGTAAGGCAATTTCCTTGGAACTTGTCAGCAAAGGGGCCAAGTTATTTATTACCGATGTGCAAGCATCCAAGGTTGAATCCGTGGCGGCTCAAATACGAGGAGATGGTGGTGAAGTGGGGGCATGCGGCGCAAATTTGATTGACTCACCGCAGGTGGATGATTTGGTAGACAGAGTAATAGCCCAGTTTGGCAGAATTGATATTCTAATCAACGTCGCTGGAGGCAGTGGTAATGTTGGGATAGATCACATCGAGGAAGTGGATGATGATATTTGGGATTTGATAGTTGATAGCAATCTTAAAAGTACTTTTTTTTGCTGTAGGGCAGTGACTCCCTATATGAAGGAAAAACGAATCGGAAAGATAGTTAATTTTTCTTCGGCGTCTGCTAAAGGGGCTTTTGGAGATAGAGGAACTTCTGCAGGTAGATTGCCGTATGCTGGTGCTAAGGCTGGCATAGAGGGTTTTACTAAGCAGTTGGCTAAGGATTTAGGACCCTGGGGGATTAATGTAAATGCGATAATGCCTGGATTCATATTAACTGAGGCGGATGCAAGGGTCGCACGACGTTATGCGGACTTATCTAAAGAGGAGCAGAAAGCTATGTATTCCCGAGTTCCATTAGGCCGTCCTGGCCGCCCTGAAGAAATAGCAAAAGTTGCATCCTTTTTAGTATCTCAGGATGCTAGTTTTGTCTCAGGGGCTATAGTAGAAGTAACTGGAGCAGGGTAAGGAGTGAGAAATTGTGATTCTGACACAGCTTTGTAAGATTCTTGGGGTTGAAAATCCTGTTATTAATGCCCCTATGTCAGGCAGCGCTACGTCACAATTAGCGGCGGCAGTCGCAAATGCTGGCGGGTTTGGTATGCTAGGTATGGGAGGGGTTATCCCTGATCCCGACTGCTTGAGATCTGAAATAAGAAAGACTCGCCAATTGACGGATAATCCTTTTGGTGTTGGGTTTATAAGCAGTGCTCCTGGAGTTGAAAAACTGGTTGATGTAGCGCTTGAAGAAGGGGTTACCGCAATTGGCCACTCTTTTGCAGATCCTTCGCAATATATAGAGGCTGCAAAGCAAGCTGGTGTCAAGACTATTGTGCAAATTCAGACTCTTAATCAGGCTAGACATGCTAGAGATCTTGGGGTTGACATTATTGTTGCACAGGGAACTGAAGCAGGAGGGCATACCGGCTACATAGGCACTTTATCATTAGTGCCGGCTGTCGTAGACGAATGCCCTGGAGTTCCGATAGTAGCTTCTGGTGGTATAGGGGATGGTCGAGGTCTGGCTGCAGCGCTAGTATTGGGCGCTTGTGGCGTGTGGTTGGGTACTCGATTTGTTGCATCGGAGGAATGTTCGGGGAGTGATTGGATCAAAGATGCGGTTGTTAATTCAGGGACGGATGATACCGTACTGACTAAAGTTTATGATTTAGTGAATAACTCACCTTTCCCCAAAACAATTGGCGACCGGGTCCTGAGGAATGAATTTACCGATAAATGGAACAAAAGGGACGATGACGTAGTTGGGAATAGAGAGGACATAGCCAAGGAGTTACATGTAGCGATGGAATCGGGAGATTTGTCCATTGCTCCTGTACGGGCGGGAAGTGCATCTGGATTGATTGCAGCTATCGAACCTGCCGCAATGATAATCAATAGAATCATCGATGATGCAGAAAGAATTCTGAAGACCGTAGCGCTCAGCGAAATTCCTTGAAACGTGACCATAAAATGGCTGCACTTCCGGTGGTTGTGACGTCTAAGATGGGTGGATCTTAGGCAAGAAAAGGACGTTATGACATCCAACCGAGGTACAATAGTACAATATTTCAGTAAACGCGAAGCTGCCATGGTATTAGGCATCAGTTTACCCACTCTGTATAGTCGATTAAGAAGCGGTCACATAAAGACAGATAATGGACGCCTTGATGGTCGTATTAAGACCAGTGAAGTGATTAATTATCTTACTAGGACCCTCAAGTAGCGTCTGTGAAAATCGCCTTATCTCTACCACAAGAGATCATTTAGTAGTCGTTACTATACATACTGTTAAAGTCGCGGAAGTATTTTCCAGTTGCCAGGTTTTAGTACTCCAAGACGATATTCTCCGATGCGCGTTCGTACAAGTTTTGTAACGTCGTACTCGTATTTCGCCGCCATACGTCTTACTTGTCTATTCCAACCTTGATGTATCGTGATTCGTATTTCGTTTTGGGATATTTGATTCAGTGTATCGACTTTAGCGATTCCTTCCTTCAGTTCAATTCCATTTTTAAAAGCTCTAATGAGGGCCTCTGATATAGGCTCGTTAAACTTGACTAAGTATTCTTTTTCTTTCAGGAATTTCGGATGCGTGTGTTCGTGAATAAATGTACCATTATTACTCAGTAATAGAAGTCCCTCACTTTGATAGTCAAGCCGTCCAACTAGTTTTAAATGTTTAAATTGACTTGGCAATAGTTCAAGGACAGTTTTTCTCCCGAAGGGGTCAGAACGTGTGCTTAAATATCCCGGTGGTTTATTGATTGCGATAGAGATTTCTTTCTGTGACTTGGCAGTCATGGTGCTTTCATTTAGTACAATTTCATCAGAGATTGGATTTATTATCTGACCGAGACGAGCAGTCTTGCCATTTACACGCACCTTACCGTCGGCTATCAAGCGATCCGCTTTTCTTCTTGAGATACCGAATTGAGAAGCTAAATGAACATTGATTCTAGTACTAGTGGTCATGAAATATAGCGGTTTCTGTTAGAAATAGAATTTTGATTGAATGTGGGTAATGTCTTAAAATATGTAGGTGTTTTACTAAGAAAACACCTACATATTTCAAAGGGTATTTAGATCACCTATGAGAGGGAAGCGGCCATTTGAGTCCAGTCTATTTCGTCTACCTGCATTGGATTACATGTGATGTATTCGAGCATTTCGTCGCCCAAAGTAGCAGCTATGTCAGAAGGATTGCTCGCTTCCCAGAGACACACAAATGTGTCTGCATTGCCGTAAGGTAACGGATTCCAACTTTTTAGACATTTGGCGGGCGTTTGACCCTCTGCCATGGCTTTTGCGAATTCTGGCATGTCGTCTGAAGCCATCATAGCGTTGAATTCGTCCGGGGTTTTCTTCAAGGCATGGATTACTATGTAAAGCGACATATTTTTCTCCTATTTCTAATTTTTTGTTGACTTTCTCAAGCCTAAGCTAGTGCTTATTCGCTTGGCTATAATATTAAATGTAATAGTTAAATTAAGATAGTGCGAATTTCTCCTTATGAGACTCGACATGACCCGATAGGATTTGTACTTTGTGAGATATTGTTGCCGGTTAATCGAGTATCATATCAGATAATATTGGCCCTGAAATTTGCTGAAGAAGTGTGAAATGGTTTATATTTTTAGTGATTGGACCAACCAATTGTTCATCACTCAAGGAGTACTAAGTCATGCCGAATTCAATAATTGAGAACACTTATGTTGCCTATCTAGGCAACGAGGATAGTACGGATATATCCAATCCTATTCATTCTACAGAGGTTGCGAAATCCTACGGATTCCCGGATGCTTTGGTCGGAGGCGTGACCGTTTGGGGTTGGGCTACGGACACGATATTGGAGGCGCTGGGAGCAGAATGGCTCAGCGAAGGATGGGCTGAATATTCATTTCGGCAACCTGTGTACCCGGAAGATCATCTGATCATTAGGGCATCTTTGGAAGAGAACTCGAATTCATGGGATGTAAAAATAATTAAGGACTCGGATACTATATGCGTTAATGGGAGAGTTGGTATAGGGAAGGCTTTGTGGTCTGATGAATTTATCAGAACTTCCGATATGGAGCCTAGAGGTGAGGAGAGTGAAAAGCCTCCACTTGTCTTGGAAGATGCAGAGCCTGGACGAGACTGGTCGGCTTTATCCGTCGATCTTACGAATGAATTAGTTGAAGAATTTACAACTAGTAAACAGATTACCGATAATCCACTCTTTATTGACAATAACGGAATAGCACACCCGTCGTGGACGGCAGGATGGGCAGAACAACTCCTACGTCATAATTTTGATATTCCAAGTTCTATGCACACGAGAAGTAGAGTGCAGCATTTACAGAACATCCCTATTGGTACTTCTGTCGTGGGTGGAGCCCATCTGTTGGAGGTATATGAGCGCAAGGCGCATCACTTCGCTAATTTCGATGTGTTACTTCAAGATGACCATGGTAATGACGTTGCCCAATTGAGGCATTGGACTATATTTAGAATAGCCACATTGGAAGAAAGAGCCCAACAGTCCTAAGGGTAACGAATTTATTTATGTTACTTTAAGAGCGAACTGGGAGTGTGTGACTTTTGAATATTTGTCGGATAATACTAGATATTTGTTAATTCTTTTGCCAGCACTAGTACGCTTGATGAAAGAATCAATAATACGGCTAGTTTGCGAAAAACCCTTTCGTTCATGCGATTAGCAATACGACTTCCAAGAGCGTAACCTATTATAGTGGGCACGAGCGCAATGACCGACATTATTATTGTTTTTTCCGTGTAGAGACCTGCTGGCAAGAACCCTATAGAGGATGTTATCGTAACGCATGCCAGAAAGAGAGGCATTGAACCCCTTATCGCATAACTTTTCCATCCTCGTATTAAAAAGAATAGTACGAGAAGAGGACCTCCAATATGCATACTTCCCATCATCACGGCTACTAGATATCCGATTCCTGAACCTACGACCCTAGGATAAGGGATTTTGTTTTCCATAGCGGCGGGTTTTATGGTAGTTACAAGTGTGAGCAGCATGATGATCAGCACGATACTTATCCTGAGTATTTGATCATCAGAAGAAGAGAGGATATACACTCCTGTAATCGAACCCAATACTGCAAAAATCAAAATAGGGATTGTGTCAGTCATGGGTACGTATTGGCGATTCCTCCAGTAGGTCATTAACCCCATGCAGGCTCCTGCCGGTGCTAACGTCACTACCGCTGCCTGTGGTTCAAGGACTAGCAAAAGAAATGGTATAGCTACCATGCCTATGCCGAATCCTAAAGAACTGAGAACAATAGATCCCACAAGTACGGATGAGATTAGGACGGAAATTTCGAGGGCGCCGAGACTATCCATTATATTTAATACGTTCTATGTGCAGGTAGCTTGGGTTTATCATAAGGGTAATTCTTAAGCTCCGATGTAATGATGATGGTAAGCGAGTTTATGTTCATAACAAAAACTACAAACTCCCTCTTTAATTGGTTAAATTAGACCTTGGTATCCAGACTCGCATTGTCTGTGGATGCCTATTGGCCCATGAGTAATACGGGATCGCTTTCAAGCGGAATAAATCTCCCTTTGCATGTTGTACATCGGAAACTGGCTTGTAAAGTAAACCTTCCCATGCACAAGACTCCTCAGCTAGTGCATCAGTTTCAATAGTTACGACTCCACCGAGTAAATCTTCATGCCAAGTTTCTTCAATTTGCTTCGAGAACGGATCTATGCATATCTGCGCTAAATCGTGATTCCCTATTTGATCTGACTCTTCTATGCAGTAAACCATTGGACCCCTTTTGATTGCTACGCAGCCCCGGATAGCTTCAATGTTAGGGTGGCCTTGTATGAATGAGGTGGGCATGTGCATGGCAACACTAATTTCGTCACCTTTCTCCCAGGACCTGTCTATATGAATATAACCGTCTCGTTCGGTGAAACCGTTCAACCGTTGCCCATTTATCGTGATAGAAAGCTTCACGCACCAGCCGGGATTTCGAAAACTTAATGCCCATTCCTCCGCAGGAGTTTCTAGAACATTTATTAGTACTGTGCCATTCCACGGATACTCCGTCTGGGATTTTAAGATTACCTGACCCAAAGTTTCAAAACTGTGCTTGATTGAGTACTCTCCAAATTGGTGTATTTGAATTCCTCTTTCAGTCATTGTTGCGAAATATTGATTAATGGAAGAGATAGTCCGCATTATATTTGGTGGGCAACAAGCGCATCTATACCAGTGCTGACGCTCCCCACTACGGCGCTCGGAACCTTCAGAGGTCTTCCGGTTTTGCAGGGGATTTTCATAAAAGAATTTATCACCTTTGACAGAGACTCCACTTATAAATCCATTGAACATAATTAACTCTATTAGGTCTGCATACTTGGACTCTCCCGTTATTAATAGCATCCTCCAATTCCACATGATATTTGCTATCTGGGCACAGGTTTCGCAATAACATTTTTCGTTTGGTAAATCGTACGAAGTTCCAAATGATTCTCCTTCATGTTGGGAGCCAACTCCACCAGTAATGAAGAGATGATGAGTGGCCATGTCATTCCATTGGCGTTCTAACGCATCTAAAAGGGTTTTTTCTCCTGTTTCCAAATAAAGGTCAGCCATTCCAGAAGTTAGATAAAGTTGGCGTACGGCGTGTCCTGCCATAGTTCTGGCATTTCGTACAGGAATGTGATCTTGATAATAGATTGGCATGAATTGGTCAGAATGATGAGAGTTAGTACCTCTTTGATCTAGAAAATATCTGCAAAGGTTGAGATATTTTTGTTTTCCAGTATGCCTGTATAATTCTATCAACGCTAACTCAATTTCCGGATGCCCCGGACTGGCGGCTAGACCACTATGGTTGAACTCGGAATTTATATAATCTGCGAAACGTAGTGCGATGTTCAACAAACGGGTATCTTTTGTAGATCTGTGATGAGCGATTCCAGCCTGTATCAAATGGCCTGCACAATAAAGTTCGTGGCCATGTGCTAGATCGGTCCAGCGTTTCCCGGGTTCAACTACTTCCCAGTATGAATTTATATAGCCATCGTTACCTTGAGCCTTTTCTATCAGGTCTATAAGGGTGTCTGCCATTTCGTTTAATTCTAGGTCATAACAATTCGTCAGCTCATAACTGACTGCTTCAAGCCATTTGTATAAATCTGAATCTGCGAATAGGAGACCTCTGAATTGTCCTGATCCCTGTCCGAAAACCAATTGTAAATTGTTAAAATTTCCGGCTATTGCCATTTCTTTATAGCCGTGTTTGAGAGTGACGTTTCTGTTGATTGAACTCTTCTCAAACCAAAATCCGCCTTCCAGCACGGTGCTAACAAGCGGCAGTGTGAGAAGTTTTGCGTGTGGACTCTCACTAGTGTCTAGAGGTGTCATGTGCATCTGTATTCTCCGCGATTAGTATTGGACTTACTCGTTCAGAGTCCTTTTGTCTTAGAGATTTACTGCGGCATCAGAATAATCTTTCAGCTTGTCGTAAACCTGCACACGACATCTGTTAGTCTCGCAGATCAGGATGCGATTATTCTCGTCTATTGTGATGCCAACTGGCCTATCGAACAATCCTAGTGTGGCCCTGTCTGAAGCACGATCAAAGCCTTTTCTGTAGTCAGGGTTTGCGGCAAATACTTTAAGTGATGCCCGATTGAATTCAATAGCATCGCCATGGAGATTGCAGAGCACTTCGCCATCAGCGTCAAAAATTTGTACCCTTTTATTACCCCAATCGGTGATGTAAACGTCACCATCAGAGTCAACTGCAACGTCCGAGGGGTGATTCAGTTTCAACTCTTCAGGATGTTCTAATCCGAATGTCTGGAGGTATTCTCCATCTGGCGTAAATTTTTGTACACGGTTATTCCCCCAATCAGCCACATAAACAAGACCGTTGTTGTCAATTGTTATGCCCCACGGGTCTTCAAACTGATTATTGCCAGAACCCTGCGACCCCCATACGGTTATTATTTCTCTTGCTGGAGAACATTTTTGAATCCTGTGATTGCCTGCATCGACGATGTACATATTGTCATCGGAATCGAAAGCCAGACCTGCTGGCGCTGAGAATGTTCCTATGTCAGTTCCTAATTCCCCCCATTCGTCAACTTTAAGACCATCACTATCATATTTAAGTATTTTGTGCTGGCTTTCTTCACTGCAATATACGTATCCATGACTATCTACGGCTATAGATACGGGCCAGAAAATATCTGGCTTTCCGAAGTCGCAGATATACTCTTCGTTCTGGACTCGCCACTTTCCAATACGTTTCAGACTGCCCTGGTTTAGCCTGTTCCCATCACCTTCTAGTGGGTCTGGCCCCCTGCTGATCACGTAGATAGTGTCCGACTCTGAAGTGGCTATACTAACAGGCATTAGAAAGCCCTCTCCCCCTGTTGTCAAACATCCGACTGAATGACTGAATTTCCATGTTTTACCGCGAACTGTGGTTGTAATCATTATGTTAATGCTCCAGTAGATAGCTATTCTGAGAAATCACTGACTGATGAATGTCATCACAGTTCTGGTTACCCGAATTGGTATTCTCTGGTCGTTCCTATCATCCCTAGTAGTTCCCCCGTTCTGGCAGCAGAATCATCGTAAGAATTTGGCTCCCATTTGAAATTTCCTTTTTGACTTGCATGTTCTATCAACTCTTCTTTGGTAGTATCTTGTACCGTGAGATAGCCTATATATTCAAGACAATTTTCCACAACTGACTCTGGAGACATATCATTGGATACGTTCGATATTTTGTCTATGATTTTTCTTACTCCAGGCAGATTGACGTCCGATAGTTTTTCTGAAGCAAAATTTATTCTTTCCACTAGGGCACCACTTGTTATCCACTCTTTACCGGTGTGCCAACCTTCTACGCTGGGCGGATACAACAAATCCTGCCCCATCCATCCAAAGCGAAACGACATAGCCTGTAACCGGGGATCCGGCCCTCCGACCATGTCTTCAACGAGTTTCAGTGTTCCTATGATCATCTCGAAAGGGCTGCGCATTTTCCTATAGGTAGATTTTTTAAAGAATTCTGAATTGAGTATCCCTTTCATGACTGGTTTGATTTCATAATCATGGGTGACCAGTAATTCTGATATGTAATCAATCGCCTCAGGGTTTTTGGGAGGGTCGATGCCCCATGCAGGGACCTGGGCTTCGTCTTCTACGAAGAAGCTATACATATGACGTGCGATGAATTTAGGGCAAGCTGGTTGTTGGAGGATTATATCTATAATGTCATCCCCATCAAAGGTTCCAGTTTGACCGAGGAATGTTTTTTGTTCGTAGTCGTGGTCCTCGGGTAAAAATTGAAAACCCCAGTGATGCCTTCCAAATGGCAAAACAGGCATTTTGGTTTTGAACGTCCATCCTGTAAAGGCCCTGGAACATTCCAGTACATCCTCTTCAGTGTAATTCCCAACACCAAGTGAGAACAATTCGAGTAGTTCTCTGCCCCAATTCTCATTGGGCGCTATTTTATGATTCTCATTGTTATCTAGCCAAAAAATCATAGCCGGATCTCTGGCAACGTTTTGCAAAATAGTCCTGAAGTTCCCGAGAGCATGTTTCCTGATAGTTTCTACATGGTCTGCCATAGCTAAGGGATCCTCGACCTTTGATAACGCAGTGGCAAATATGTGCATCCAAAATACGGTCATTTTTTCTTCGAGAGGTCTGGTACTGTTAAGCATTGAATAAAAGACCTTGAGCTGTGGAGGAAAAGCACCAGACATAGCTTCCCCGGAAGTATGTCTTCTAATGTACTTGTAATAGTCGAAATTTGGGGTCGACTCAGGGTCGAGTAGTTTGTCGACTGTTTGGTCATATCCAATTTCGGCGTAGGATTCTATTTCCTCATGTGATCCACCGAATCCTGCTCTGCGTAATAGATGATGAATCAGTGCTTTGTCATTCATGTTAGTCATATTTTGTCCTCTATGGCGCGTTGCATCGGCCTTACATGCCATTTTAAACGATCATAATAGAATTATCTACCAACAAAATAGAGAAAGAGAATTGGTGGCAGATTAAGTATATCTAGGATCATTTTGTCTCTTTTTTTTGTATATTGATAAGATCGAGATGTTATCTTGAATATTTATGCCAAAGGGCAAACCAAGTATGAAATCGAGAGACAGATGATGACAAAGAATAATTCTTTTGAACATAAATACCCTAAGAAAAGCATGAATATATATGGCAAATCTATGAGTTATGTTGATCAAGGCCGAGGTGACCCAATAGTCTTCCTCCACGGGAACCCAACATCTTCATACTTATGGAGGAATATAATCCCGTATGTGTCTCACCTAGGACGAGTCATAGCACCAGATTTGATAGGTATGGGAGACTCGGATAAGTTGGAAGATTCAGGGCCTGATAGCTATAAATTTATGGAACATGCCAAATATCTTTATAAATTATTTGAAAACTTAAATCTAGACAATGTGAATTTTGTAATTCACGACTGGGGATCGGCTCTAGGATTCTACTGGACCCAACTAAATCCAGAAAGAGTTCAAAGCATAGCCTATATGGAAGCTATAACTGGTCCGATAGAAAGTTGGGATGATTGGCCGGAAGTAGCTAGAAATATTTTTCAGGCTTTTAGAAGTGACGCTGGAGAAGAACTAATATTGGCGAAAAATATATTTGTTGAAAGGATACTATTTGGGGATGGGAAACTTTCAAAAGAAGATCTAGAAGTTTATATTAGACCTTATAAAGTGCCTGGTGAAGGAAGAAGGCCAACTCTTACCTGGCCTCGTGAAATACCGATTGCCGGGGAACCTACGAATATGGTAGCCATAGCTGAAACATACGGGGAATTCCTAAGCAAGAGTGATATACCCAAACTTTTCATCAATGCAGAACCGGGGTCTATTTTGGTTGGGAGGCAGAGAGAAAAAGCCCGATTATGGAATAATCAGCGAGAGGTTAAAGTTGAAGGTGGACACTTTATTCAGGAAATATCACCAGACGGCATTGGACGTCATTTAGCAGAATTTATAAGCAGTCTAAAATAGAACTGCCAGATTACAGAACATTAAGGTAATGGTATTTGAATATACTTCTGCTGACTCTTCTTCTTGATAGTGATTAATGTGTTGTAAAACTTATAAGTTTTGGGAACAGAGACTAGCTAGTACAAGTGATGACTGTATGTTTTAAGGGTCATATTTCATTAGTCAGTGACCTGAACTACGAGGTCCATGAGTCTTCCTAAGGCATCTATTTTAGTGGATACAGTCTTGCCCGGGAGACTTACCTGAAGAGTTGTGACGCCAATATTTTTGTACAAGGATAGTCGCTCTTTTATCATTGCGTCAGTTCCTATTAAATTGGATTTCAAAGCTAATTCTATGGGGACTAGGTCTCTGGCTTGGTCTCTGTTCCCTTGTATCCAGAGTTTTTGAATCTTATTCACGATTTCCCTATATCCTTGACGTGAATACGCATCCTTGTAGAAGTTATTTCTTGCTGATCCCATAGCACCAAAAGTGAAGCCATAACTTCGGGCGTGCCTTTTGGCTGTTTCTTCCACGTCATCAGTAAAATCCAAAGAGACTGGCACAAGAATATCAAAATCCTTTAAATCCCTGGCTGAACGTAACAATCCGGATTTGATTTTATCTAAGAATACATTTCCAGTTTCAGGCATAAAACAGCCTCCAATCCACCCGTCGGCTTTTTCGCCAGTCATCTCTAGATTCTTCGGACCAAGCGATGCGACATAAATTGGTAGATCGGACGTCGTTGTACTAGTTCTGATGGATTTTCCTTCACTATCCGGCAAGGGTAGCTTGTAAATATTCCCGTCATATTTAAGTTTTTCTCCAGCGACCCCCATTTTTATTATTTCAATCAACTCCTTGGTTCCAGTCACGGGGCTGTGAAATGGTATGCCATGCCAGCCTTCCATAACTTGTGGGCCGCTGCTACCTAGCCCTAATATAAATCTTCCTCCTGACATTGATTGCAATGTCAAACTAGTCATAACTAGGTTGCCTGGTGTGCGACTCCCTACTTGAACAATGCCGGTTCCCAATTTAATGTGATCGGTATGAGCTGCCAGATAGGCTAAAGGGGTTATTGCATCTGTTCCCCAAGCCTCAGATGTCCATATAGAATCGGCTCCTAGGGTTTCTGCCTCTTTGGCGAATGCTACCGTATGTTCCCAATCGGATGCACTGGTATTTACTCCAGAAAATGTGCGGACAGCAATCTTCATTTTGAATCCTTAATATTCCCTTTTCTCAAGTGGAAGGGTAGTTGGAGTGTGATTTGATTCTTTTAATTTGCTCCAAATGATCAAGGTCGTGCAATCTTTGGAATAAATACCATGCACCTGAGTGCATATCCCCAAAGGAACTGTGATTGGAAGTCTTTCTATAATTGGGTTTTTGGGGGAGAGAGGTGGTCATGGTAGTCCAGGATAATGCTCCTTCCAATAGCCCATTTCTTAATTTATCTATTTTTCTTTTAGAGGTTTTCCGGATTGGATCTACATCAGATGTGTCGACGTCTAAACCACACGAGAGTCGTGAGACGCAATCAGAAACTTTTTCCGTGCTAGCTAATACATGATCCACTATTTCAGAAATAGTCCATTCGTCTTCATCATATGAAAAATTGGCCTGCATTTGCGTTACGTCAGATAGCTGCTTTATCAGTTCTAGGCGGGGCTCAATAGTTCTGGTCCATAGTTCAGAGAATGAGTATTTTTCCCCTTGAGTCATGAGGTAATCTCGTACTCTTTGGTCTTCTTGCGTCATGTTAATCTAATCCCTTTAGAAATTGTGTTTCTTTAGGTCCATTGGTTTATGTAACTCTAAAGTAGTTGTTAGACTGGTAAACAAAGGTGATTATATTGGAAGAATAACAACAGAAGCTACAACTTTTCAACTGTTTTTTCATATGCACTAATGTGTCATTGCCTTTCAATCCTGAAAAAAGCGTTTAGGAGGTAAGTCCTCTACGTCATCAATTATTCTATTACAAGTTTGGGTGGCTGGTCGCGCAAGTGTAAAGCGAGTGGGATAAGCTGTTTGATAGCGGGGATGAACGGTGGAACGAACACCCCCAATGCGCAACCCAAAAGCGGTGGGTTACTCACGTATTATCTCAAAGGAAGTCTGTGTATGACAACGGATAGAATAGTTGTTAATCAAACTAAAAAATACGCCTTTTGACAGATTTGTAATAACTCCCACTTCAATGATAGAGTGCCCATCATTTGAGTGATTCCACCACTTGTTTATTTCCTCACGGAGTACATTTACTAATAAGGTAATTCCGTCTGGGGGTGGGACTCAAAATAATGGGCCTGTTGCACTCCAAAATCCTCTTGCAACTGTATGGTCAGTCCTCCGTCAACCGGTAGTGCATGACCCGTAATGAACGATGAATCTTCCGAACATAAAAACGCAGCGGCTTTCCCAATATCTTCTGGAATGCCCGTCCGTTTGACTGGATATTGGTCAGCAAAAAATTTGAGGCCTGAAGGATTATTATTCCATATAGATTTTGTAAATTTCTCAGTTACTATATGGCCCGGGCATATGGCATTTACCCTCACGCCTAACTCTCCGTAGTCCACGGCCATTTGCTTTGTCATGGCTATCACTGCGGCTTTCCCTGTTTCATATGTCAGTTTGTTTCTCGCCACTAGAAGTCCATGAACAGACGATATGTTAAGTATTGAACCTCCTCCAGAGTCAGCTATCAATGGGATTGCGAACCTACTACCAGCGTAAACTGTTGTGACTAATGCGTGCATCCCGTAGTTCCATTGATCCTCGTCGACTTCTAGAACACCACCTTTTTGGATATGTGCTACATTGAAGGCATTGTTAACTAATATATTAAGAGATCCCCATAGATCTTTGGCGGTGTTAACCATAGTCCTTAGTTCTTCAGAAGATAAAACGTTAACTTGATGTGCGTGAGCGATGCCGCCTTGGCTTATGATGTCTTCTGATGTCTTTCTAGCTATGGCTAGATCTATGTCTGCTACTAACACTTTTGCACCTGCATTTGCTAAACATCTTGAAATGCCTCCTCCTATGCCCTGGGCTCCACCAGTGACTATTGCTACTTTCCCGTTTAAATCTGGCATTATTACCCTCTTTCTCATAGATATTAAATTTGCGACCGAATTTCATATCTATGTAAGTTGCTCTTGGAGTGCCATGATTATATCCATTTATTTGACTCATCCCAAATATTCTACAGGTAGTTTTTTATTAGCTGTGAATAGTCATCGTAACTTCGATCGTTGTCTATGAGGCGGTGATTGCTGTGGAGCAAGGAATTCATCAGATGTGCGGTTGAAGCAAAAGGGTGAGAGTCGTCAACAGTGGTGCGCCGCTGTAACACCCTTCAGACTGGACAACGAAGCTTATATATGCGATATACTATGCATCACAAAAATTAAATAGCGTGCTGAAATTATTGATGAAGACTTCAGTAAGTCGTGTCAGTTTAGGAGAAATACAAATGGCGGATCAAGGCGGTAGGCCTAATGTCGTGTTCTTTTTTGCAGATGACTGGGGAAGATA
>CAZQPS010000005.1:0-29830 GCA_964595285.1 uncultured Dehalococcoidia bacterium
GTATTGCTCCAAGCCCTATTGCGAGTGATCCATATAGGAATATGTCAAAGAAATAGGAAGTATGAGTTGCTGTTAAAATCACTATGCATATAGCCATTATTACGACAATACAGGCTATGTCTATGATTCTCTCTGCTAAGACTATGCCCAGGCTCCAAGAGAAATTGCCAGATGAGCGTTGCGAGAATAAGTATGCTCTGTACGCATCCCCAAGTCTTAGCCACATAACTGAATTAACGAACCATCCGATTAGTATGAATTGAGAAGATTCCCATATTGTTGGAAGTTCGAATTCTTTATTTCCTGTCGGCACAGTGTTCTGAGAAAGAATTTTCCAGCGGAGGCCACGTATAAGAAAACTTATGTAATAGCAGATTATGCCTGCGATTAGCGGCAATGGGTTGGTATCTTTGAGATTTACCCACGTGGTATTCCAGTCAAGGTCAAATCGTGTTGCAAAGAATATTACGACTGAAACTGCTATGGCGAAAGATAGTAGTGTCGGCATAGAGAGGAATCGTCTGCGGAGAGGGATATCTTGGATTTTATCTGTGTCACTCTGTGATGGCATTTCCCATTGCTCTTTCATAAAGGACGCTTGTATGGCATCCCTGATCTCCTAGGATATTTAGAAGGGGTAGGACGAATTTTTTCGATTACTACGAGAGCCCTATCTGGAACATCATCACTGTCAGTAGATATGATATTCGTCAACTCTCCACCGAGCAGTGCCACTGAAAGTTTCGCATTTTCAAATTCTTCGCTTTTAGATCTAGTTTTAAGGGCTATAAGTTTGCCTCCTATTTTACAAAATGGGAGAGTTAATTCTGCAAGGACTCTCAATTCGGAGACTGCCCTAGCCGTTACAATATCAAACTGTTCACGGTAGTCCCCATTTTGTCCCAGAATTTCGGCCCTGTTATGGACTATCGCGGCATCTTCAATGTTCAGGATATGACAAATGTGTCTTAAGAATTCGCATTTTTTACCAGTCGCTTCAAGAAATGTCCATTTCCCATTTGGGAATGATATCTTAATCGGGAGGCCTGGGAAACCAGCACCTGAGCCTATATCCAGACATTTTGATTTCGATAGAATATCTTCGGGGACCGCCTTGGCCACACTCAGAGAGTCGAGAAAGTGCTTATTAACGACTTCTTTCCAATCGATGATTGCAGTTAGATTCATACGATCATTCCACACAACGAGCTCTCTGTAGTATTGCTTGAAATGTGTAAGTTGCGTGTTGTCTAGATTTACGCCTATTTTCGCGGCTCCTTGTTGGAGCCCTAAAGTGTTTACTATTATGTTTGGCCCTTTTTATGCGCTATCATAGCGTTGATTAGTTTATGAACACATCGCTAGCTGGCATTAATGAGTTATTAAGCAGTAATTGTAGCATTGACACTGGTGTTCTTGAAGTGTCATAAGTTAAGGGGGAATTTAGAGTCAAAGAAGTTTGACCATTACGTATTGCACTCGTAGACTTTTTCGATTCTCGGTCTGTTTGGAGAAGCGTGGATAAATGTATGCTTACAAAACTGTAATTATTATTGCAGAGGAGCTAAAGACTATACGTGTTGCATGATATAAATCGTTAACAATGGAAAGGTTTAAATATGAGCTCTATACCTCGTGCTATGACCATAGCCGGATCAGATTCGGGAGGGGGTGCTGGAGTCCAAGCTGATCTCAAGACTTTTGCTTCATTTGGGGTCTATGGGACCTGTGTTCTATCTGCGGTGACGGCACAAAACACACACAGAGTAACTGATATATTCGAACTTCCTGTGTCGTTGATAATGCACCAGATAGATGCTGTTATGACTGACATAGGTACTAATGTGGTTAAAACTGGAATGCTTTCTAGTACGGCGATAATAGAGTCAGTTGCTGACAAACTGTCGGCATATTCTATTAAAAATCTAGTGGTTGATCCGGTGATGATCGCAAAAGGGGGCGACAGATTGTTGCAAGAGGACTCGGTTGCTTCCATTAGGACTAAGCTAATTCCTCTTGCATCTGTTGTCACACCCAACACCCCGGAGGCCTCTGTGTTGACTGGTAGAGAGGTAGACACTGTTGAAGATGCTAAAAGAGCTGCCAAGGAAATAATCAACATGGGTGCGTCTGCAGTGGTTGTAAAAGGAGGTCATCTGGATGGTCCAGCAACTGACGTTTTGTACGATGGAAGACAGTTTCAAATCTTTTCATCTCCTAGGATAGAGAGTAAAAATACTCATGGAACTGGGTGTACATTTGCATCAGCAATAGCTGCTAACATGGCAAAAGGTAAACTTCTTGAGGAATCGATTACTCTGTCCAAAGAGTATATTAATTCTGCTATCAGGGAGGCTAGGCAAGTGGGTTCGGGACATGGTCCTTTGAATCATTTTTTTATGATTTAAAACTAATGAACTGCACAATACCCCTGCTGAAAGGGATAAACTTTACATCAAATAGTGATTCGCAGGACATGACAAAACATTTAAGGAGACTAAAATGGCGCTATTTCTCACAGAAAATGACGTAAATCAGATTTTGACCATGGATATGGCCTTGGAGTGTGTAGAAAGAGGCTTTAAGTTATTGGGTGACGGAGGTGCCACCAATAGCCCTAGGTCCAGGATTACGCTTCCTAATGGAGTATTTAATTTCATGTGTGCGGCTGCTCCGGGGGCTGGAGTTATGGGCCTCAAGGCCTATGGAGTTGCTAAGGGATTCCCTGTTAAATTTTATGTTCAATTAATAAGTACTGAGACAGGGGAGTTGCTAGCTCTTATGGAGGCTTCTGATTTGGGGCAGATTAGGACGGGTGCTGCTAGTGGGGGCGCAACAAAGTACATGGCGACTCCGGGGGCTTCATCTTTAGGGGTGATAGGCTCAGGGTATCAGGCAAAGACGCAGGTGGAAGCAGTCTGTGCCGTTAGACCAATTAATAAGATTAAAGTTTTCAGTCGCAACTCAGGTAATAGGGAATCGTTCGCTTCACAAATGTCTGCCAAACTCGGAATCGATGTCATAGCTACAGACTCACCGGAGGAGTGTGTCAAGGATTCTGATGTCGTAATTACCATGACTAGTAGCAATAGGCCTGTAATAGAAGGTGCTTGGCTTCAAGATGGGATGCATATTAACGCAGCAGGTGCCAACAATTGGATGAGATCGGAACTGGATAGTGAGGCCATAGAAAGGGCTGACGTGATAGTTGCCGATGATATTGAGCAAGCAAGGAAGGAATGTGGGGATCTTTTGTACCCGATTGAGCGGGGTATTTTGAGATGGGACCAAGTGAACGATTTGTCGGATGTCGTAAATGGACGTATACCAGGGAGATCTTCTAATTCAGATATAACTCTATTTGAATCTCAAGGATTGGGTATACAAGACATAGTAACTGGGATACGGGTCTATGAAATTGCTCTCCAACAGGGCGTAGGTAAAAAGATTTGATTTAAGTAATTTATGGGTGTTAAGGATGCGAACACTTTTATATGTGAATTGTGCCTACGTTGTCATTTATCTCTATGGTAGTTCCAAAAGGCCGGGATAATGCCTGCACTCTCTGGAGTATTTTAGTAGCTATATGTTCTCTTGCTGCTACGGGTCGTCCTCTTTGGCTTCGTGGCAGTCCGTGACCAAGTTCAATTGGATGAAGTGTTATCGTCTTGGGAATCCCTTTTGAAAAGCTGCACTCAGCCACGATGCTTTCCCAATATAAAGGATCGCTTGGGAAGTGTCTTGTATCATTGTCGCTTCGTGCGTCATAGAAATCTGCTGGTGTCGCTTCTGCACTAAGATTTGCTGTTTCATAATTATATGCAGGTTGCCAACGCACAGTTTCATTTTGGAAAACAAAATTGCCAAGGCTGTAGAATATCGGTTTACCCTTGTAAATTTCGATTCCTCTAGTCACATGTGGTCCATGTCCAATGAATGCATCCGCACCGTTGTCAATGCATAGTTTTGCGAAATCTGAAAGAAAAGTTGGAGGCTCGTCCCGATGGACGCCGCTTTCATGGCAGTGTACAGAAATTAGAACCCAGTCAGCCATTCTCCTCGCATCTCGGACCCATTTGAGATTACCTTCCAGATCCTTCAGGCCTAGTTTTGTGGTTGCCTTAAATGAATTGTCTACACTAAATTTGTTGCCTAGAAAATGGAATTCAGTCTCCGTGTCAATTGGGACACTACCCTTGGCTCGGAATTGCTGATCGCCTTTCTTGATTGATTCTAGTCCGAGAGATTGGGAGATTCTTTGGAGTTCCTGAAATGCTGTTTTATCTACTTCATAAGTTGTATGAAATCTTAGCGTGTTAAGTCCTGGACGACCAAGTAGATCTGGTCGTTGATCAAGAGCTCGCCCGGACTCCGCGAAAGTAGAGGAAGCTGATATTAATGCCACTCGCCCAGCAGATGTGTCCAAGTATGCTGGTGCTCTGGCTTCACTTAAGTTTCTTCCAGTTCCAGAATATACTAGATTGGATTGTTTAAGGTGTTCGAGATTGGTTAGAAGACCACCTTCCCCATAATCATAACTATGATTATTGGCACAAGAAACTAAATTGATACCTAGCCATTCTAATTCACTCAAATTCTTTGGGTCAGATCCGGTAAAAGTACCTCCTCCAGTGCCTGGTGAATGCTCGAAATCATGCATCAACATTTCTAAGTTTGCAAAGCTGACGTCAGCTTTGCGAAAAATTTCCCTTAGTTTAAGAAATGTCGGTTCTTTAAAAACTCTGAATTTTCTGGTTATCATGGTGTCCCCACCAGCAACCAAATTCAGATCACCTGATTGGGATTCGTATATCATATGGTCTCCCTTAACTTCTGCAAAGTTTATTGTGTTACACGAGGATCCGCGCATCTAGATTTTCTGATATTTCACGTCAAATGCGCTCGTATTCAGTCCCTAGCATGCCGAGTATCACAGAATCAAAGCGAGCTCCCTCATGAGGGCGGCTCTTTCTCAGAGTACCTTCATGAACAAATCCCATATGGCTGAACATGTTTCTCGCAGATTCGTTGTATTCTGGTATATCAACCCATATCCTGAAAAGTCCGTATTCTTTAAAGGCTCGCTCGAGCATAGCCTTTACGGCGGTAGTTCCAAGTCCGTGGTGCCACAGGTCCTTTCGGCCGATCAATATAGAGAGTTGACCGTCTCCTAGTGACTCCTCAATGGCTATATGTATTTCTCCGACATGTTGTTCCGTATGTGTGTATATAGAGAAAATTATGTGCTCTGGGTCGTTGAAAACTTTGTTCCACTCTTCCTCTGTAGCGCCTTCCATGTCTTCAGGATGATATCCAAGGTGGGCGGGATTGCCATAGGAGTATCTACCAAACCAGCTTTCCGCAACTTCATCGTCTTGGAGCCAAGTTTGTAATCTGGAAACATCTTCCCTGCTGACAGTCTTAAGAATTATTTCATTATTCATATATAGCCCTCCGAAGTGACTTGCATCTGAGATGATTTTTTGCATGTCTTTTATTGCTGGCCATTTCCCCGCACCTTGCGCCATGTTAGCAATTGTAATGATACAGTATCAAGTACCGCCTTTGTGTGATATAAGTTACGCTATTAACAGCGTAGTACGCTTATTTAGTTTCTATTTTTGGAGGAGTTATGAAGTTTGGATTGGATAGTAAAGTGGCAATCGTTGGAGGAGGAAGTCAAGGTTTGGGAAGAGCTTGCGCAAGTGGTCTTGCAAGAGAAGGAGCTAATGTCGCCATATGCAGCAGGAACGGGGAAGTATTGTCTAGAGAAGCAGTTAATTTAAGTCAGGAAACGGGCTCTGAGGTTATTGCAATACAAGGAGATCTTTCTAAGGAAGAAGACATTAAGAATTTAATTAATGCCACTATCAACCATTTCGGAAGACTCGATATTCTTATAAATAATTCTGGTGGTCCACCTCCAACTACTGCAGAGGCAGCTACTGAAGAGCAATGGGAGATGGCTATCAATATGGCTCTCCTATTTTTCGCCCGAATGACTCGTGAAGCTCTGCCTCATTTGAAGAAACATGGCGATGGAAGAATAATAAATATTTTGTCATCTACTGTTAAGCAACCTTTAGGGAATTTGGTTTTATCTTCCGCTACTCGCATGGGGGTGGTTGGCTATGCAAAAAATTTGGCGGATGAAGTAGCAAAAGACGGGGTTTTAATTAACAATGTGTTACCTGGATTTATAGAAACAGATCGCATGATGGAAGTTGTAAAAAGTAGGGCTGAGACTCTAAATATTACAGAGAGAGAGTCTCTTGATGGACTCACGGAAAGCATTCCTATGGGTCGACTTGGAAGACCTGAAGATTTGGCGAATCTAGTTGTATTTCTAGCCTCAGATGCAGCAAGTTATATAACGGGGACAAGCGTACCTGTAGACGGTGGATTTATACGATCCATATTATGACCTTATCAAGAAGGATTTACTTATAGCGTCAGATGTGGATTGGAGTTCTAGATGGTATTTAATGAAGTAGTTTCTTTAGCTAAGGAATTCATGAGAGATGCTCGTATGTCAGGTTGGTTGATATACGATTACAAAGGTATGAATCCGATATTTAAGGAGGTTATAGGGCCTGTTGATAATTTGACTCGGCCATCTTGGTTGTGGATTCCCGCAGACGGAGACCCAAGCCTCTTGACAAGTTTTGTGGATTCGGGAAGATTTCCTGACTTGATGGTCACTCATCATAATTTTGTAAGCCGTCAAGATATGATTGAACAATTATCCGGTCTTATTAGCGATGCCTCGGAAATTGCGATGGAATATAGCCCGCAGGGCGAACTTCCTAAGGTTTCCACAGTCGACGGGGGAACGATAGAATTTGTTAGAAGCCTAGGGGTTGATATTGTGTCTTCAGCCGACTTGATTCAATATGCAACCCACAGATGGGATAAAGCTGAACTCCAATCACATCAGCATGCGGCAAATGTTCTTACAACAGTCGTTAAGCAAGCTTTTAGCAGGATTCAGGCTAATTTGCATATTGGTATTACTGAATATGAGGTAGCTGACTTTATAAGGGAACGTCTGAAGAATGAGAACATGTATGTGGCGGATGGTCCTGTAGTTGCAGTAAATGCCCACAGTGCTGATCCTCACTTTGAGCCCACTAGAAAACATACTGATTTGTTTAAAGAAGGTGACTGGGTGCTAATCGATCTCTGGGCAAGAGAGAGTTCGGACAGAGGAATGTTCGCCGATATAACATGGACAGCATACGTGGGTAGTAAAGTCCCCTTGGAACATCTTGAGGTTTTTAACGTTGTAATAGATGCGAGAGATAGAGCGTTGGATTTCATCAATGAATCCTGTTCTTCACAGAGAGACGTAGCCGGATGGGAAGTTGATTCAATAGCGAGAAAATATATAGATGAACGAGGATACGGGGCCTATTTTGGTCACAGACTTGGCCATAGTTTAGGGAGGGAGGTACATAGTAATGCTGTTAACCTTGATAGTTGGGAGACCAACGACACGCGGCGTCTATTATCGGGGATAGCAGTAACAATAGAACCGGGCATCTATCTTCCAGGTAAGTTTGGTGTCCGATCTGAAATTAATGTTTTTATGACGGAAAACGGGCCTTTGCTGACTACCGAAAAGCAAACTGAGCCTTTTATTATTCCCATATGATTTGCCCCTACATTAATTGCATATCGTCAAATTAGTTAAGGCCTGTTTTAGTGCTTGGTAACTTTACATTCATGAGAATCAAAGTTGAAATGATAGCCACAACACCACTGTATATAAAGGCTGACCTTATTCCGAATTCATCCACTAGAAGACCGGCGAAAATAGGGGACACCGTACCCAAAAAACTGGCTCCATAGATCAGGGAGACTACTGTAGACTGTGCCTTACCTTTGGCGACATCCATGGCTGCTGCAATAA
Source organism: uncultured Dehalococcoidia bacterium (assembly GCA_964595285.1). Taxonomy (GTDB): domain Bacteria; phylum Chloroflexota; class Dehalococcoidia; order Lucifugimonadales; family JADFKI01; genus CAZQPS01. The sequence continues at coordinate 7,913 of CAZQPS010000005.1, forward strand.
AAATTGTATGGAGAGAGTATACGAAGGCTCCCATGGCTAGAATGGTTAAAATCAGTTGATAACCGTCAGCTGAATAGTTTAGAGCAATGTATGAGATTCCTAATAGCGTCATGGCTGGCACTAGTACTATTTTCCGTCCGTACTTGTCCGATAACCATCCCATGACAGGCTGGGCGAATATACCTGTAACTTGAGCTCCGGCTAAGAAGAATCCAACGGTCAGTGCATCTTTGGCAAGTCCGCCTTCTTGTATTGTACTGAGAAGATAAAGGGGTAAGAAGTACATTATCGCGGATTGTCCCATTGATCTGAGGGCTGTAACAATTATTAGGCCTAGCATAGCCCTATCTTTTAGGAGTTCATTCAGATCTGAAAAATATTCTCTCAGTGAACCCGTATCTGTTGCGGCAGCGGGGATGTTCCTCATCATCAAATATACTAGTGCTGCTGAAAATAGAGCAGGAAGTACGCTAATTCTAAGAACTTCGTGCCACTCAAATGCTACTAGGTAAGTTATAGTGATTAAACTACCAATTTTGAAAGTTTCTGTAGTCAGTAGTCCAACTACAACAGGTCCAAGCATTTCTCCAATGGACCCGCCAGTCCCATGTAATGAAATCGCAAATCCTCTTCGGTCAGGAAATTTCCTTGAAAGTGACGCAATTGCTGGAGGGTGATACAAAGAGGGGCCTATACCTACCAAAAGCATCGCTCCAAGAACCCACCAAAAACTTGGTGCAACACCCAATAGGAAATAGGAAACACCCATCAATGCAAGTGATATGAAAAGCATGGCTCCTGAGCGATTCGCGAATCGCTCACCTAGGTACCCAGCCACCATAGTGGTAGCTCCGGAAGTCCCCCGTCCTACTCCTGCAACTATACCGTACTGGGTCGCAGACAATCCAAGATCTGCTTTTAACATAGCTAGAAGAAGAGGCAGAGCAGAGTTGAAGATATGCTTTACCGTATGTCCAATTATAACGGTTACAGCGAGTTGGACTCTTCCACGTCTCAGTTCTGGTGATACTTCATCCTGTGGTGGCGACAATTGTTATCCCCCGTTCGGTTCTAGCAGATTAGTAATTTCCCGAGATAAATGTGCACGTCTTAAACTCTATCATTTCTGAGACTGACTAGGCAATTTGAAATAAGCTTGGTAGGCAAAACATATTACAGATTAGAAGGACTTACCATGACTTAGTGTTTAAAAAGTTACTGACAAACGTGACTTGGGGGCAGTTCTCCAAGAACTGCCCCCCAAGTCACGTCAATATCAACACTCCTATAGCACGTGATATAGGAGTAGATGCTCTCTCAGTACATCGTTAGCAAAGTCGTTTTCTACGTCTCTATAAACAGAATGTATATGATTTGCTTCGTTTTGGCGATTGTCATACTCTATAACAAAATTACCACTGTGTATTCTATAATAGTGTTTACTCAAGTGTTCCTTACCACCTCCCCATGCAAAATGAAAATTCGCTAATCCCTGGGCTTCAACAATCCTCAATCGTTCGGTTGCGACTTCGTCATGTAAGGTAGATATATATTCATTGATTATTGACATCATCATTTCTTGCTGGGTTCCATTCATTTGGGATCCTGAAATGCCTTCTTCTTTGGGGAAAACGGGCCTGGAAGCGTTGTAGCTTAATATGTCCCAAGGAGCTTCGTCGTATATGACTGCCTTGGATTGCTGAGCATTGTCCATACTGTTTATCAGTTCCAGTGCGAGGTCTTCTCTATCTGCAAGAATACGAAGGCCCTTTTCAGGCCCCTTAAGGACTTCTGCCGGGTTGGATCCGAAGAAGAATGGAGTAGCAGATATTACTTTGTCATCCCATATGCTGTAATGTAACGAGACGTGGTGGCCCTCGACGCGCCATCCCCATGGGTTTTCCCTACCACTTGGGTCTCCGAAAATTGTGAAGTAATACAACTCAGGATCACGACGGAAAGTTATTAATCCTGCCTCCTTTTCTATCTGGCCCAGCGTCGTCTCCAATTGAATTATCTGCACAGCTTGCTCATACGCTTTCCGGGTTAGGCCACTTTTTATAATGTCAAATGCTAGTTCTCGTTGTTTTTCGTTCATATCCCTCAGAGCAAGCCCATGTCGGTTAAGAGGGGGGTAATACCAGAACACTCTCTCCCCATCCATATATTCATATGTAGCCTTTTCTTTCTGGCTGGGAGATAAACTTTCCAACCAGGCGGAGGCGGTCTTGGACATAGCGGCTGTGGCTTCCGGATGAGACTTTATATTATCATTGGGCAGGTTATGTTCAGACATTATTCGCTCCTTTTATCAGGCGCCTGCGCGCTTGTTGAACGCAGTATATCACTATTTTGGAGATTAATTTGGTGGCTAAAAAGTTTGCCTCATTTAAGCTAATTTTGTAAGCCTTTGCAATGTACGTAAATAGTCTGGAACAGTTTCACCTAAACCGGTTAAATTGGTTCTGGAGACCTCTCCTAGGTAAATATTCTTGCTCGAGTCCAAGCAGATACCGTGAGGTGAAAGAAATTGTCCTAGCTCTGTTCCATAGCCTTCTCCCAATCTGGCTAGAACCTGTCCGCGTTTATTAAGTACAGATACTCTTGGCCCTATGTTGGGAACGTTACGATTTACACTGCCATTCCATCCCAACTCTGCCACATATACTCGATCGTCATTGTCGATAAAAAGCCCGCATGGTCTGTGTACGTTAGGCCACTGGTCTTGAAAAACTCCATTTCTATCAAATATCTGAACCCTGTGATTTTCTCGGTCAGCTAGATATACATACCCATCACTGTCCGTAGCTATATTATGTGCGATGCTAAATTCTCCCGGGTCGGTTCCAGGTTGACCCCAGGAAAACAGCAAATGCCCATCAGGTGAGTATTTGTGAATTCTAGAGTTTTGGTATCCATCGGACACGTAAATATCCCCGGTATCGGGATCGGAGGCGGTGTGTGTGCATCGGTTGAAGGGTTCTCCGCTAAACGGAGGAGTTGGATTTCCAGGCATTCCTATTGTCAGTATCACTTTTCCATCTAAAGTGCACTGGCGAACTGAATGATCTCCGTCATCAGTGCAGTAGATAGTATTGTCAGGGCCTAGGCTGATTCCGTGGGCGTTGGTGAATATATTTTCACCCCATGACCTTAAAAAGTTGCCCCCTTTGTCAAACACCTGCATGGGATGATCACTTCTGTTAAAAACGTAGACGTTGTCATTGCTATCAGTAATGACCCCTGCAACTTCTCTCCATTCGTAGCCCTCAGGGACTACCTCCCAACTTGATTCAACTTTGTATTTGAAGTTTCCATGTCCCAATGTTTTGGAAGTAGCCATGTGTTTTATCCTCCCATTAGTTCATTAATTTGTTAAAAGAACGCTTGTCTTCAACCTATTAGTCAGATAATACGGGATTATAGCACTCAATTTTTTATACCGGGATATAGATTATATTGGTCAGCATAACACCATTGAAGAAATGAAGTCTCAAGTGTATGCTACGATTGTTTGAGGTTTAGTACTGGTGTTCAAAATTCAAGGAGATGGTTATGTCAGATGGGCGTATAGTTTCACTACATGTTTGTACTGGGCATTTTGAGCCAATGGATGATGTTGGTTCGGTGAATATGCTTGCTGGTTTCGGCATTGAAGGTGACAGGCATGCTACAGATTCACCTTCCCGAAAACACCGCCAAGTTTTGCTCATGGATGAAGAAACATTGGATGTATTCGGATTAAAGCAGGGTGAGGTCAGGGAGAATGTTACTACTAGTGGCATAGATATTCATTCCTTGCCGAAGGGGCAACGACTTAGCCTTGGAGATCAAGTTGTGCTTGAAATAACTGGCTTTTGTGACCCCTGTCAGTTTATAGAGGATAAAGAACCAGGACTCCGAGATAGGATGACTGATAGAAGAGGCATGCTCACACATGTTGTAGAGGGTGGAGTGGTAAACGCCGGAGATTCTGTTAAACCTTTATAATTATGGTAGTTATCCAGGTTTGAAAAATGAAAGAACGTGGAGATTCAGTTAGAGTGCCTATCTGTGCACAGTCAGAGACATTTCTTCTCCTGGATTTGGACGACCTGGGGTGTTTCCCAACGTGATAATTTCTCCCCGTACGGTGGTGGGTGATATTTCCAGTAATCCTACAGTACCAAGTCGAAGTTCTTTATGCCTTGGGAAAGTTATACTCCCGCTGTTAACGATCATGACGTCTTCACGCAATTCGAGACGTTCTTGATGTGTATGCCCGGCGACCATAATGTCAACTTTTCTAGAAAATATACGACTTAATTCGCTGAGTGGCCGTTGCTCGCCTCCCAAGCTGTGAACCATCCCTATTGTCCACCCCTCAACATCTATTATTTGGACTTCTTTAGAACGTGGATCTTCATAGGCGTCGTTGTTTCCATCTGAGCATATTACGGGAGCGAACCGTTCACACCAGTCGAGTACTTCGGTATGTATTAGGTCTCCTCCGTGCAGTATCAGGTCCATGGAAGAAAAAAATTCGGATGGAGTAGGGCCTAGTTCGTCCAGGCTATGGATCATATTTGGAAGATGCGTGTCTGTTAGCAATCCTATTTTCATATACACAGGACTATAAAGCGGAGTCGTCTGTCCAGTCAACCAGTTTTCGAATTCATTAGGCTGGATTGTGAGTTTGGCAGACTCGTAGAGATATTCCTTAAATGGGAAAAGAATATATTGATTTCGGCTTTTAAATCGAATTCCAGCTTGTAGTAACCTTATCGTTGACGCCCTATATAAGCTGTGCTACCTTTGCGCCAGCCCATAATGATACGAACACTTATCGCAAATAAAATGAAGGGGTGATCTATGTCACAAAAGAGAGAAGCAGCTATTGTTGGTATACATGAGTATCCACTCAGAGTGGTTGGTTCGGGGACTAGTGCCTTGCAGATAAAAGCTGCGTCGGCTGCCAAAGCACTTGAAGATGCTGGCTTGCGCTGGGATGATGTAGATGCCATTTACGACACCGGATCACATCAGAACGTTGGGGGACTAGGGATTTCGGAGTATTTGGGTTTGCACCCGCGTGTCATTGATAATACCGCTGTCGGAGGCACGTCATATGAATTCCACGCTAATCACGCTGCAAAAATGATAAGTGCGGGTAAATGTGAAGTCGCGTTACTAACCTATGGTTCCACTGCACATTCTGATAGGCGTAATATAGGTACCGCTGGGGCGACCAGCGCAGGACCTGCTACGCCGTTCGGAAATATGGAAGATTCATGGGGCATGACTCTCATATCTAACTATGGCATGGTTAAGAAACGACATCAATACCAATATGGAACTACGGACGAGCAATTTGCCGAGATTTCTGTCGTAACACGGAAGCATGCTATGCGCAATCCGGAAGCAGTCAAGGCTATGAACGATCTTGATTTTGTGGGAGTAAACGAAATCACAGTACAAGATGTCATTGAATCCAGAGTCATAGCCCATCCCCTTCATTTGCTTGAATGTTGCATGATATCTGACGGTGGTGGTGCTGTTGTTATTGCTTCACCGAGGGTTGCGGCAAATTGTGCGCAAAAGCCGGTTTGGATAATAGGCACAGGAGAGGCAACCAAATATCGAGAAAACGAAGGGGATATAACAGTAAGTGCCGGAGCTCAGTCAGGCCCAATTGCTTTCGCTGATGCCGGAGTTTCTCCTGCTGAAATAGATGTGCTTATGGCGTATGATTCTTTCAGCGTTACTGTCATGTGCCTAATAGAAGACTTAGGTTTTTGTGGCAAGGGTGAAGGTGGTACCTACGTTGCTCAAGGCCACCTAGGATTTGACGATTCTAGAAGGCCGTCTATGAATACAGATGGTGGAGGACTATCTTCGAATCACCCCGGAGAAAGAGGCATATTCCTATTGTTGGAATCAGCGCGCCAGCTTAGAGGGCAGTCCACTTCACAGGTAGATTCAGCGAAACTAGCATGTGCTGTCGGCAATGGTGGCATGTTGGGTTCTCGGCACGCAACAGGAGTGACAATACTTGCTTCAGACTGAACGACGACTGAAACCGGTGTATCAGCAGATTGATCGACAAGGAGGATAACTAGATGGCGGGACAAAGACCATTACCAAGATTTCCTGAACCTGACACAGAGTATTTCTGGGAGGGTACAAAGCTACATGAGCTGCGCTATCAGACATGTGATATTTGTAAAAATGTCATATTTTACGCTCGACAGCACTGTACTACTTGTGGGTCTCTTGAAACAACATGGAATATTAGTAAAGGTGAAGGCACCCTTTATACCTACAGTGTGGTTATGCAGAGTAGGCATCCTGCTTTCGCGGATTTGGGCCCCTACGCAGTGGCATATGTGGACTTGGATGAGGGCTTTAGGATCATGACCAATATTGTCGGGATTAAAAATCCTGTATCAGAGTTATCTATCGGAATGAGAGTCAAAGTGAACTGGGAAGATCAGATCGGTGGAGAGCTCTCACTTCCTATGTTTGAGCCTTTATGAGAGTCAAATTCAACAGACTAACTGTCCACTCATATTTGAAGTCCACGAAGAGAAAATGTATGAGAGGTAATTATTTATGGCAGTAACTGGAATAGATCATATAGCCATCCCTACTTCTAATGCAGAACGGTTGATTGCATTTTATATTAAGCTGGGCTTCTATATTAATGATGAAAAGTGGCGTGAAGGTCAATCTAAAATATTTTCTATTCAGGTGGGGCAATCAAAGATAAATGTACATCCGGAGGGGCATACCGCTAATTTGAGAGGACCAAGTGCGATTCCTGGATGCGGCGATATATGCTTTGTGTGGCAAGGTACGGTTGACGCTTGCGTGGACATGCTAAATGAAGCAGAGATAGAGATTATTTCGGGTCCTGCACCTAGAGCGGGTGCTCAAAGCGAAAGAACTGCCGTAAGTGTATATGCGAGAGACCCTGATGATAATTTGCTCGAATGGATGATATATCTTGATGAGGAGATGAGTAGTGAGTAGAGTTCAAGGTAAAGTGGCGTTAATTACCGGGGGCGCACGAGGTCAAGGTGCAGCTGAGTCAAAACTGCTTGCTATGGAAGGTGCGTCCGTAATTATTACTGACATACTGGACGATAAAGGAAAAGATTTGGAGTCTGAAATCTGTAAGTTAGGCGGGATCGCAGAATATCTACATTTGGATGTTACCGATGAAGACGAATGGCGCCAAGTAGTTCTGCATGTATTAGATAATTACAAGCGCATAGATGTTTTGGTTAATAACGCAGGTATATTACTCACCAAACCGTTGGAGGATACGACTGGGGATGAATGGGATAAAGTGATGAGGATAAATAGCAAAGGCGTCTTCCTAGGTACAAGGGAAGTGATACCAATCATGCGTGAGGTGGGTGGTGGTTCAATTATCAACATTTCCTCCGCTGCGGGAATAGCCTCACGAGGAGATTTGTCAGCTTATAGTGCGAGCAAAGGTGCTGTACGACTGCTCACGAAGTCTACTGCCATTCAATATGCGACTGACGGTATACGGTGTAATTCCGTGCATCCTGGATTGATTGTTACTGATATGACCCAGGAAGCGTTAGAGGCAGAAGGGGCAGACGATTTTTGGGACGACAGAATACCAATGAGTAGACTTGGCACTGTGGATGATATTGCGAAGGGAGTGTTGTTTTTGGCAAGTGATGAATCTTCATATATGACGGGGAGCGAATTGATTATTGATGGTGGCATTACTGCGAAATAATGTTAGCTCAACATAGCTCGATGTTCTGGCTCTAGTCTGTAGGCCGTGTTCAATAATTTTTGAGAAATATAGCCTTTATATAAATCATATCTGGAGGCAAATTCATTGACCAGTGATTCATGCACTTGATCGTACGTGGCTGTCTGAACTTCCTCTTTCACACTACCAGTAGCGCGTTCGTCCCAGGGTATTTGCAAAGCATCGTACACAGGGATAAGAACTTCGTTTATTTTGTGCGCGCCATCTACCACAAGAACTCCTCCAACATGTGTTCCGTTTTTAATAATTCTTTGTCCTACCCCCATTATTTTTTTCATGCCTCTCGCGTTAACACTATGTTCGCCTGGGCAGTACTCACCTGCTACCTCTCCAATTCGGGCATCTATTCCAAGTTTTTTCAACGCTGCTGCTACGATCGCAGCGATTTCTTCAAATCTTTCGTTAACTTCTCCCCGAGGAGAAATATGAGAAGGGATAGTCCATGAAAATGCTATAGTCTCAGAGTGAAAAACGGCTGCTCTGCCACCAGCTAGTCTCTCAATTGGTGTGAACCCGTATTTCATAGCAGCGCTTATGGCCGAGGAATATCCGGGAGATCTCTGATCTTGAGGTCCAAATGCTACCACGTCGGGAGGGCAATAAATTCGGAGAGTCTCTGGTTCGAGACCGTTCGATACGTGTTCGAGAAGCACTCTTGATATAGCTGTATCAAGTGTGGGCCTCTGGTTGTATGAAGAGGTTATTAATCGGATTGCGCGCATAATAACTATATTGTAATCCAGACGAATAAATTTGGGTTATAATCGGTTTAGGGTCTCTAAGAGTTCGTAAGAAGACCTCAATGAGTATAACAATTTGCAAATATATTAATAAAGCTGCCTTTAGAATTTACAAGGAGGGTTGATTTGAAGATAGAATCCGTTGATGTGGGCTTTTACAATGTACCTCTTCCTGTTGTTTTATCAGACTCTACCCATGGAGACATATCTAGTTTTGAGTTAATTACTGTAAGAGTAACCTCTGAAAATGGCCAGGAAGGTGTCGGTTACACCTATACACCTGGCACAGGGGGCGCTGGCGTGTATGCGTTGATTGATAAATACCTGGCAAAGCATATAGTCGGTAAAGATTGTTTTTCTGTGGAAAGTTTATGGGAAGAAATGTGGTGGCATCTACACTATATCGGCAGAGGGGGCGCCGTCTCCTTCGCCATTTCTGCAGTTGATATAGCTTTATGGGATTTAAAGGCTCGCTGCTTAAATTTGCCATTGTGGAAATTGCTCGGAGGATCAAGCAATGAGGTTAAAGCCTATGCTGGCGGAATAGATCTACAATTTAGTCTTGATGAGCTGAAAAAACAAACAGAAGGATTCCTTGATCAAGGGTTCAGGGCCATTAAGATGAAAGTTGGCCGTCAGTTGCTTTCCGACGATGTAAGCAGAGTAGCTAGTATACGTAACATGCTTGGGAATGATTTCCCTTTGTTGGTTGATGCCAACATGGGATGGACAGTAGATGAAGCAATTGTTGCTTCAAAGGCGTTGTCTGGGTACGGAGTATTTTGGTTAGAAGAACCAACGATTCCGGATGATGTGGAAGGTCACGCAAGAATTGCTAGCGAGGGTGGTATTCCTATAGCAACAGGAGAGAATTTTCATTCCATATATGACTTTTTAAGGTTTATGAAAGCTGAAGCGGTGTCTTTCCCTGAGCCGGATGTTTGCACTGTGGGAGGAATTACAGTATGGATGAAGGTAGCCGCATTAGCTGGGGCTCATAATCTGCCAGTTACATCTCATGGTGTCCACGATATTACCGTTGGATTGCTTGCGGCAGTCCCCAATGCCTCTTATTTGGAAGTCCACGGCTTTAATCTAGATCCTTACATAGATAAGCCTCTTGAACTTAGGAATGGGTTTGCCATAGCTTCGGATAGAGTCGGACATGGCGTGAATATGGATTGGGAAGCATTAGAGAGATATAGAGCGACGTTCTAGGATTTTGTCTGAACAGGAAGGGTGGGCTTTAACCCTAAATTTGACTACATATGGTTTCACTAACTACTTGCTTTTTATTCGTGCCCAAGTGTCTCTTAAGGTTACAGTGCGGTTGAATATGTTTTCCTCGGTCTTTGATGCGTCGTCATCAGCGGCGAAATAACCTAGCCGTTCGAATTGATAATTTTCACCCGCAGGAGTATTTTTCAGGCTGGGTTCGAGTCTTGCAGATCTGATCGTGATAAGTGATTCTGGATTTATCGAATTTTCCCAGTCGTCATCTTTCAAATTTGGATCCCACTCTGTAAAAAGATGATCGTACAATCGGATTTCCGCAGGTATACTGTGTTTTGCTGATACCCAGTGTAGTGTAGCTTTTACTTTGCGACCGTCTGGTGAAGCACCTCCTAAGGTGCTTGCATCGTAGGTACAATGAATTTCTGATATTTTCCCGTCTGGTCCCTTTTTAACATCATGACATTTTATGAAATAACCATACCGAAGCCTTACTTCCTTTCCTGGAGAGAGTCTAAAAAACTTCTTAGGCGGAATTTCCATAAAGTCATCTTCTTCGATATATATTTCACGACCAAATGGAATTTTACGAGTCCCTTGTCCAAGGTCCCCAGGATTATTCATTGCCTCTAGCCATATAATTTCATCTTCTGGGAAATTGGTAATTACTATTTTGAGGGGTTTTAACACTGCCATAGCTCTCTTGGATGTTTTATTCAGAGCATCTCGCACATTATGCTGTAGTAAAGCTATATCTGTAGTTGCGTTGTTCTTAGATATACCTATTCTCTTACAAAATTCCCTAATGGAATGGGGAGGATAACCTCTTCTTCGCATTCCTGCCAATGTTGGCATACGAGGATCATCCCAACCATTTACATATCCTTTTGACACAAGTTCATTAAGTTTTCTCTTGCTCAACACGGTATGGCTTAGGTTAATTCTTGCAAATTCTATCTGTCTTGGATGATGTAGCCCGAGTGCATTAAGAAACCAATCGTAAAGTGGTCTGTGATCTTCGTATTCCATAGTGCAAATGGAGTGTGTTATGCCCTCAATGGAATCCGATTGACCGTGGGCAAAATCGTACATGGGATAGATGTGCCATCGATTCTGTGTACGATGATGCGGGGTCTCTATCACTCTGTACATGACTGGATCCCGCAAGTTGATGTTGGGTGAAGTCATGTCGATTTTGGCCCTTAACACAGCTTGCCCTTCAGAATATCCCCCGGCCTTCATTTTTTCGAAAAGTTCCAGGTTTTCGGCTACGCTGCGGTTTCTATATGGGCTATTTATCCCGGGTTCTGTAAGTGTTCCTCTATAATTTCTGATTTCTATAGCGGTCATATTGTCAACGTATGCTTTGGAATCATTTATGAGTCTTAAGGCGAAGTTGTACAGCTGATCGAAATAATCAGATGTATAAAATTCTCTAGAACCCCAGTCAAATCCTAGCCATTTTAGATCAGCCTTTTGTGAATCAACGTATTCTTGCTCTTCTCGTGATGGATTAGTATCGTCGTATCGAAGATTGCACCGCCCCCCAAATTCTTCGGCAATGTCAAAATTTAGACATATTGAGGCGGCATGGCCGATGTGTAGGTACCCATTTGGTTCAGGGGGGAATCGTGTATGAACTTGTCCGTCAAATAGGCCAGTCTTGGTGTCTGATGCGATTTGTTGTCTGATGAAGTCCGATACTCTGTCAGAATGTTCAGATATCACTTTTTGGATCCCCCATTAAAAGCATACGACTCCGCTATAAGTTATCATTTTATGTTTTGGGAATGATATAGCAAATATGGCCTTGCTACGCCAGGACTGGCATATCATAACTTGATTTCATAAGTTCGCCTGTTTGGAAGCGGTGCATATTTAATTGGGATATATCAACTGTTTCAGATTTTCCGTGTACTATAAGTTCAGACATTGATCTACCAATCATGGGAGATTCCTTGAATCCATGACCGCTAAACCCTACGGCACAATATAAGCCATCTACGGCTTCTACTTTGTCCAGAACTTGGTGCCAGTCAGGGGTTACAGTATACAGACCAGACCAGCCGCCTTGGAAAAATGCATTAGACATGGCAGGAATTCTATTTGAAAGAGCGGAAAATGCCTTTTCCACTGCGGCCATGTCAACGCCCTGATTGTATTCTGAAGGCCCGGGACTGTCTTCGTCGGAAACACCTAATAGGGTTCTGTGTCCAATATCCGGTCTGGTAGAAATATGGTTAGTAATGTCGCCTATGGCCGGATGTTCTGGAAGTAAATCTTGTGGGCGTCTGATAATGGCAACTTGATGCCGTACAGTTCGTAGTGGTATGTCTACGCCCAAATTCTTGAGAAATGGACCACTCCAAGGCCCCGTGGCGACCACGGCTACAGGTGTCGCAATTCTGCCATCTGGAGTTATCACACCCCGAACTTTCCCTCCGGATATATCTATGCCGGTTACTTCTGTAGAGTCTTGAATAATAGCGCCTAGTTCTCTCGCTCTTCTGGCATAGCCTGTGGTCACCATATAAGGATCTGCATATCCAGATTCGGATTCGTAGGTCATATTTTCATCTTCATCAAAGTGAACCATGGGAGCTAGTTCACGTGCATCTTCAACTGAAATGAGCCGTGAAGCTATTCCTAAATCTTGGTGCTTCTTTACGTTTTTGGCCATAGCAATTTTGTCGGATTCATTTTTAGCGATGGCAAAATAACCGGTTTGTGTATAGCCTGAGGGGCTACCTATTAGTTCTTCGAAATTCTTGAAGATAGAAAGACTTTTCCAAGCTAGTAGACAGGTAACATCGTTAGAATAATGCATTCTTAGTATGGCGACAGAGCGACTAGTTGAACCAGATCCCAAGATGTCTTTTTCCAAGAGCAAAGTATTGGTTAATCCGAGGTCAGCGAGATTGTATAATATGCTGGCCCCCATTACTCCTCCGCCTATGATTACCGCGTCTGCTGTAGTTTTGTGTGTTGTCATTTTTATCCTGTATAGTGTGAAGTGTGTTGTCTTGATAAGGACAGATTCTTATCTCTCTTGTCCCTGATTTTACTACGGGTTCATATAGTGATGCAAAGCGAGAAATATTGGGACTCGACTTGAATGGATTTTTTCTAGTTTGTTCGATGATCTGGACTTAAACAGTTGGACAAAAAGGTGGTTGTATAGGTAAGACGATGATGTTAGACTCACGCCCATCGGTATTTGCGATACCACGGAGCGCAGAAAATGGATTGTTTAATTAAGGAGTTCAAATGCGTCTTGAAAATAAGGTGGCAATAGTGACTGGAGCCTCTAGAGGTATGGGAGAGGTAGAGGCTCGGATGTTTGCGAATGAAGGTGCAAAAGTTGTCATTGCTGATGTTACCGAGGAAGGGCTTGATGTCGTTGCGGATATTGTACGTCAGGGGGGAGAGGCGAGCTTTATGTCCTTGGACGTTACCAATGAGGATGCTTGGCAGAATGTCGTCACGCAAACTGTTTCAAAATACGGCAAATTGGATATATTAGTAAATAATGCCGGTATAGTGGCGCTTCAAAAAGAATCTAATCCTGAGACGGATGTGTGGGATTCCTTAATGAATGTTAATGCCAAGGGCACCTTTTTAGGAATTAAGTATTCAATACCCGAAATGAGAAAGACTGGTGGCGGGTCGATTGTGAACATATCATCAATTTCAGGAAACATAGGTGGTGGACTGCCTGGCCTAGATCAGACAGGACTACATCCAGGATATAATGCTTCTAAAGGCGCTGTCAGAATCTTAACCAAATCATTTGCGGTTAAGCATGCGGATGAAAACATAAGGGTTAATTCCGTCCATCCTGGGACTATGCCTCCCATGAGGGGTGGAGATCCATCGGTAGATCGAGAAGAACGTGCTGCTCAGACTATTCCTATGCGTCGGTTAGGGCGTAGAGAAGAGGTGGCGTATGCAGTTTTGTTTCTTGCCTCAGATGAGGCATCTTATATAACAGGTGCTGAAGTTGTAGTAGATGGTGGTGTGCTCGCCATATAATCACGTAATGATTGGCATATATTGATTATTTTGAATAAGTAACGCTTTGATGGTGGATTTCAACGTGTCAGGCAAACTGGTTTTTGTAGGTGGGGATGAATTTCGAGCAGGTTGCCGTTCTATGGATTCACATCTCCTCGCTCTTCCTCAAATTACGAATGTCCGTGTCTTGATTGTACCGACGGCAGCAGCCGATTCTCGACCAGAAATGGCTGCTGAAAACGGCGTAGAGTACTTTCATTCGCTCGGAGCTCACGCTTCTTCAGCTATGGTTTTACAGCCTTCAGATGCGGAAGATAATGCTTTAATTTCATCTGTAGATGACGCAGACATAGTATATTTCACTGGAGGCAACCCGATCCATCTATTGAATGTTTTGGATAATTCATCGTTTTTACGGCGCTTAAAAAGATTCTTATATGATGGTGGAATTCTTGCGGGATCGAGTGCGGGGGCTATGGTGATGGGTGGATGGATGAAGTATCGAGGGTGGGTGAAGGGGTTGTCGTTAATTGAGGATGTAGTCATATTACCTCACCATGAAAATTCCAATCCAGTAGACGTCTCAATTGAATTTTCAGGGAGCATGCCTGATGGTATTGTTGCGTTGGGCATAGACTCTGGAACTGCTTGCGTGATCGATGTTGAAACTTCTGTGGTCACTCATGTGTTAGGACAAGGACAAGTTTTAATATACGATCGTGTGGGATGGAATGAAATATCCGTAGGGGATTCTCTAAATTCAGAGCTATAGAAAAGAAGTAGATTTTCCTTGAGTAAAAATAACATAATTGTCGGCGCGGCACTTTCCCTTAGTGGCAGATATTCTTATCCTGGTAAGCAGGCTCTAGCAGGAATCATGGCGTGGTCTGAATGGACTAATAGTCGTGGCGGAATTCCTTTGGGTAAGAATGCAAATAATCATACAGTCGTTATCAAGAGTTATGATGATAGAAGCGGTAGGGCTAGGTGTGTCGCTTCTATTAAACGGCTAATAACTGAAGACCGTGCAGACATTATTATGGGGCCATATTCTAGTGGCCTAATGCTGGCAGCGAGCGAGATTACTTCCAGTAAAAATCGTGTGATATGGAACCATGGCGGTGCATTAGGCGGTGTAGAGGGTTCCATGTGCGTAGATTTACTTAGTCCGGCAAGTATTTATTTCGACAGTGTCATTGAGTATGCACAGATATGCGTTCAGCGGATAGACAAGGCTATGGTAGTGTATTCATCAGCTGGACATTTCCCATATACAGTGATTTCCGGAGCTATCAATAGGTTGCGCTCTATCGGATGTGACAAGATTTCAATAAATACTTATCTACCTGGTGCCCGAGACTTTTCCTCCATACTAGAGAAAGTAGAGGAGATCTCCCCTACTGTTTTACTGCAAGTTGGTCGAATTGAAGATGATTTAGCTTTTGCCAATGCAATTGTAAGCGCTAAATTGCGGATACCGGTTGTAGGCTTAATTGCAGCACCATTAAAATTGTTTTACGAGACTCTTGGCGAAAATTCTGCGTACTTTGTGGGACCCAGTCAGTGGGAATTAGAACGGGCCAAGGATGTGAATTTTGGACCATCGGTAGATTCAGCTATTTCACTCATTAAAAATCAGGGATTAGATTTCGTAGATTATCCGGCTGCACAGGCTTTCGCCGGGTGTTTGATCGCTCAAAAATGTATTGAAAATTCTGAATCTCTGGAAGATAATCTGCTCTGGGATGCCGCTTGCGAATTAGATATACGGACTTTTTATGGTCATTTTAAAATAGATAAAGTGACTGGGCGTCAGCTAGCTCATACCATGCCCGTGGTTCAATGGTGTGGTGGTGAGAAGAGGATAGTCTGGCCCTTGTAAGATATATATAATAGATTTCTTATCATATAAAAACTGCTTAATGGAGAAAGCATTATGAAATTAGAAAACAAGGTTGCCTTAATCACTGGAGGCAGTTCTGGGATAGGGAGGGCTACAGCTGAATTATTTCTGCAGGAAGGTGCCTCTGTCGTAGTATCAGATCTTGACGACTCAAAATTTCATGAAATAGAAAGAGAAATTGGAGTCAAAGGTGGCAAGATGGAATTAGTCAAAGGGGATGTGACTGTAAGAGCTGATGCAGAACGGATGGTGGCAACTGCTTGCGATAGGTTTGGAGCACTTGATATTTTGATAAATAGCGCCGGCATAAGTGCACTAAATGCTTTTACAACCGAAGTTCCTCATGAAGATATTTGGGATAAGGTAATAGATGTGAATTTAAAGGGGACCTATTTAGTATCATGGTTTGCCGTAGAAGAAATGAAGAGGTCGGGCGGTGGTTCTATTATCAATCTAGCGTCTATTATGGCTTTGGTCGGCTATCCTGTCGGGTGGCCGGGTGGTGGGTTTTCTCCATACAATCCGTCAAAAGGAGCAGTTCTGCAGTTTACCCGCAATTTGTCGATAGATTGTGCCAAGAGTGGTATAAGGGTGAATTGTATTTGCCCTGGTTTTGTGGAGACTAATCTTACTAAAGGTCTTACAGATGATCCTCATAGGCTGGCTTTTTTGGAAGAAAGGCACCCTATGGGTAGACTAGGGAGACCAGATGAAATCGCAAAAGCAGCCTTATTTTTGGCTTCTGATGATGCCTCTTTTATCACTGGTTCTCCTCTGATCGTAGACGGAGGCTACACAGCTCAATAAGGCAGTTGACTATGTGTGGGCATTTTCAGGTCTTATCAATTCATTAATATTGAAAGTCGATTATTTTACTTTTCCAGAGCTCGAAGTCTATGTTTTCAAGGGTTTTCTGGTTAGGTTGGTTGATTGCCAGTTTCCTGTGTAGCATTTTGTTTTCTAGACGAGACAAATATGGGCAGGAATTTAACAAATTTCTCAGGACGTGATCGTCACCTCCGAATAAGATATAGTCTAAGTGATCTTCGAAAGGTTTGAATAATTCCTTGGACTTGGTGCAAATTTCTCCGTAGAGCTCCTTGATGAGTCTTTCACGGTTGCGTTCAAATCTCCTTTGTGATTGCCCGCCCGCCTTGTGTCTGTTTTTTACATAACGAGTGGACGTCTTACTTATTTTCAGCGTATTTCCTTGGAGTATCCCAAGCCCGAATCGTCCAAGTCTGACAAGAACGACGCCTACAGTGTACTTTTTTCTTAAAATCTCTTTAAGCTGGGTAGTCTGAAAGCCTCTTTCCCGACAATCCGATAAGATCGGAAATGGGGGTAATATCGCCATTCCTTGTTTTTCTCCTATAAACAGGGCGATGCCGGTGTCGGAGGTTTGCAATTGTAGCATTATGTTTTTTGACTGAATTCGCTCAATAAAATATGAAGGAATCACTGATTGGGTCAGAGTCGAATTTTCCAAGGTTGCTTGACTTATGTAGATAGATTCAGTGCACCAATCGTTATTGGGAAGTTGTTCGAGCAATTGGAAAAGTTTGGATTTGCTCGTAGAGTAAGTCGTAATAGTGCTTTTTGGAGTCACTTCTACTGCTCAGTTGTGTAGTAATTCCATTTTATTTTTGACTGTTCAACTATTCGTTCTACGTCTTCTTCCAATAAATACCTCAGGTCTACCAATTGGTCAGCAGCCCCTTTAACCATTGCAATATAGGTATTTTCCGAATTATAAAGTTCTTCAATAGACTTCCTTGGGTCAGATCTTGCTATTTGCTCTTTGCGAGTTGCTGGGAATGTTATCGTTGACCCGGCTAGGCCGCCAGTTATGCCTATTACCAATTTTGGATTTCCGATTTTAGGATCTCTCAAGTTCCATCCCGTATAGGTTGCTAAAGGAACTGAAATATCTGGCAATATTATTCCAGATATTTCATTGTAGTCCTCGCCAATATCTGAAACTAAGGCGGGGAAGTACTCGCCTTGTTTAGGTGGCAACGTAGTGGTCCTTCCTTCGTCCAGTTCATCGCCATGATCTAAACGCATGGCTCTTGGGATCATGGTAGGCGCATTGACTTTAGGGATGTCTTGGAAACGCGTGGCAATTTTTTCGGAGTCTACAGCAGTGCCCTTGGATAGGCTGGGATGTTGACTCTCAGGTGGATTATTTTCCCCAAATACCCAGTCATTCAAATTCTCTAACACTGATCTTAGAAGGGGCGAATAGTCTACTGTATTGAAGCTTTCTTGGCCTATAACTGTGTCCGCGCTTCTGTATTTCTCAGGAGGGAACTCCCCTATTCCATGTTGGGTTCCTGCAAATAAGTATCGTCTAATATTTTCGGAGTCTTCTGGCTGATCAGACATTTCTGAAAGGTTGGTGTGTATAAGTGCGGCATCTCCTCGCCAGTACTCTGCGGAAGTATTAGTGAACATGATTTTTGGGAGGTTACCATTTTTTCTTGAAACATCTAAGAGAGAGCCTGAGAGTCCAGTTAGAGGGTCTAACTGCTCAGTATCCGCACATGGGAACAAACCAGGTAGTACGTAACATATATCTTTTGATGGCTGTGCGAACCTTATGTTAAATTCGCCTTTCATTCCGCCTGCTACATGAGCTATAACTCCATCTAGGGCTTGACGGCCCGACTCGTCTGAATTTATTCCTGTGTACAGATAGGTTCTCAGGAATCTTCCACTTTGTGAGGCTCCGAAAGCGTGTGCTTTTTTTATGGAAGTGCCACAAGGATTTCCTTCTTCAGCGTATTTTAAGAACGAGACCATATCTCTCATAGCAGCAAAGCCCAAGCCCGCTATATGGCTCTTTTTGGTTGTAAAAACCAATTCGTAGATTGTGCCGGGTTTGAATTGTTCGTCGTAATAAATATAGTTTGTATCAGGCTCCAATTGGTTGTCTTCTACTCGTATGAATCTCCATAAAGATCTGTCTATAGCGGTAGGCAATTCGTTTGGATGTTGCCTTTCAAAAAGCATTGCTGACTCCTCGTTTGGGTCAGTGGGTGAGTGAGGTAGATGATTTCTGTCTGACAAAAGCAGAATGCTAGTGGGATCTTCTTGTTGTATTTGAAACCAGCAATGAATTTTGCCTTGCACAGGGGACCCATCATCGTAAAATGCTTGTGGAGCAGAGATGCCAATAAGACCTGGTTCAGGAGGCACATCATATTGCCATCCTCCAAATACGACAGTGTACCCTTGCCTCATTAGAAATCCATTTCCGCTGTCTATAGGAACATCTCCTAGGTTAGTTCGGTTAGAGCTGTTGAAAACGTTCATAGCGGTCTTGCGGCCGCGATTAACGACATCGAAAAGCACGCTTCCATTTCCTAGTTCTTGGCGGGTAGGTTTAAGCATTACGAACTGTGATGTAAAGGAAATCTCACCGTGGGGATTCCTAGGGGCTAAATTAATGTCAATTATTCCATTATTGTTCGGATTATTGGGATCGATAGAAAAATGGGCAATTCCCGTGATTTCTTGGTAAGTACCTACTTCCCCAAAGCTTTCACCGTTGGAGAACAGTTTTTCATGGGTGATCTCTAGTTTTTCTAATGACATAATAAATCCTCTGTTCTTGTATATGTGTATGTTGAGTTTTGTATTACACTTGTGGTCTTCACTTCTCCTTTGATTTTACCATTAAGATTTTGTGCTGCAAACAAAGTAATTCTGAACAATTTCAACGAAGGATTGTTATACTAGCTGTTGCCACGAGTGAAATGCTTTAACGATAGTTAACCGGTGTCAGTAGGGTAAAAATATTGAACGTTAAGTGAATTAGCGTCCGTTTCAAGGGAGTAGTATGAAAATAGCTATAGGTGCAGATCATGGTGGGTTTCCGATCAAAGATATGTTGGTGAGCATTTTAGAAAGTGGAGGCCACGAAGTTCTTGATGTTGGAGCCTATGATCTAAATCCCGCTGATGATTATCCTGATTTTGCTCAGGCGGTAGCGGAACTAGTTTCTGCCAAAGAGGCTGAGAAGGGTATAGTCCTGTGCGGAAGTGGTGTTGGTGCTGCGGTGGCTTCCAATAAGGTTAGAGGAGTAAGAGCTAGTGTGTGTCATGATACGTATTCTGCTCATCAAGGTGTGGAGCATGACGACATGAACGTTCTTTGCCTTGGAGCTCGTATAATAGGTGAGGAAACTGCTAGGGAATTAGTATTATCATTTGTGACGGCTGTTTTTAGCGGAGAAGAAAGACATCTAAGAAGGATGAAAAAAGTTAGTGATATGGAAGAAACATTTTAGGCAGGTGTCAATCGGTACCGATCACCACCTGCCTGAATTGCTATGTGTTTGAGTCTTGTGGCTAACTTTGAAGTTCGCGTTCTGGAGTCGTCGTGCTCTGTCGTGATTTGACGTGTCGCCTGAGAAATGGAGGTATGTCGAGCTGGCCATCGTTACTGTCCAGGGCCTCTCGAAGTATATCTGCCGCATGGTCTTCCCTATCTTGTAGATTTTCTGTTGAAGGGAATCCTGTTGCTATTATAGTGAGTTTAATCTCATTCTCCATTTTGAGGTCAGTGACCATGCCAAATATTATATTTGCATCAGGATCGACGACCCTCTGTATAACCTCCGCTGCTTCGTGGAGTTCGGCAAGTTTTAAGTCACTGCCGCCTGTTATATTAAATAGGATGCCCCGGGCGCCGTCTATTGAAACATCGAGTAGTGGATTTGAAATAGCTCTTTCAGCAGCTTCTCTCGCTCTCTGATCACCCACTCCCCATCCAATGGACATCCAGGCAGGGCCTGAATTGCGCATTATTGACTGGATATCCGCAAAATCCAAATTGATTTCTCCCGGAACGGTGACCAGTTCAGCAATAGACTGTACTCCCATTCTCAGAACATCGTCAGCCATTTTAAAGGCGTTTTCAGCGGAGATTTCTTCCTCTGCTATCACGTGTAGGCGCTCATTTGGGATTACTAACAGGGTGTCCACATGGTTTTTGAGACGTTCAATTCCCTCCTCCGCTTGTCGGGCTCGTCTCCCGCCTTCAAAGTTAAATGGACTGGTTACAACTCCAACAGTAAGTGCTCCAGTCTCCTTAGCGATTTCTGCAATAACAGGAGCTGCCCCCGTTCCTGTTCCACCGCCCATACCTGCGGCCACGAAAATCATATCTGCATCCCTTACAGCGTCATAAAGTTCTTCTCTACTTTCCTCTGCTGATTTTGTGCCTACGTCAGGATTCCCGCCAACTCCTTTGCCTCCAGTTAATTGCTCTCCGATACGAATTTTAAGTGGGACATCGCATGTAACGAGAGCCTGGGCGTCAGTATTGACTACCATGTAGTCAACTAGTGGTACCCGTTCTCTGAACATGCGAGACACTGCATTTGATCCCCCACCTCCCACGCCAATGACTTTTATTCGGGCCATGCCCTCGCGCTCGCGGTTATTAACAACCATTGATTCCTCCCCTACGTTTCCCTAGTTTTGGGCTTAATTAAATTTAAATGCACTCAGTAATTTTGATATTCTGGTTGATGGATTAGACGATTGATTAGTTCTTCGATCCGCACCGTAGGAGTTGCCTACAGGAATCCGGTTATTAGATCCAAGCTTTGTATTTCCCCACAGAAGAATACCAACTGCGGTAGAATATGAGGGATCAATCAGTTCTTCAGGCACACCTGTATTGGAGTGCGGCATTCCAGTGCGAACCTTGCCAGATATCATGCGTCGTGCAAGATCTTCTAATCCGGTAAGTTGTGAACCGCCACCGGTGAAAACTAGGCGAAAATCGCTTACGTCCTCTATTCCGGCATCTCGTAGTTTAATGACAACCAGCCTCATGAGCTCTTGTGCACGTTCCCTCATCAATATACAAATATCTCTAAGAGGCACATTTAGTCCCGTGACTCTGCCCAGGACTGGTAGGTTAATTTCCTCAAGTGGTCGTACAGTGTCGGGTAGTGTATGAGCTTCATTAATCTTAACGGCTTCGGCAGCATCAAAATTGGTGTTGTAAGTGACGCAGATATCGTTGGTAAATTGAAATCCTCCGACCGGGATCACTGCGGAGTGAGTTATAGCGCCCCCTACATGTATTGAGATATCTGTCGTTCCTGCACCGATATCTATGAGTGCCACTCCGAGTGCTTTTTCCTCCTCGGTGAGTATTGATTTACTACTAGCGAATGACTCCATAACTAAGCCATCCATTTCGATTCCTATCCC
>CAZQPS010000006.1:0-11106 GCA_964595285.1 uncultured Dehalococcoidia bacterium
CCGATGTGATAAAGATTGAACCCCCTTGGGGTGAGCCTTGGAGACATACTCGCCCATTCGCTCCAAACGAGAGCAAAACTTATATAGCTCTTAACAGAGGAAAGAGGAGTTTGCCTTTGAACCTCACCATGGGAAAGGCAAGAGACATAATTTACCAGATGATGCCCAACATAGATGTCGTTTTGATTAATGCAAGACCAGATGTGCCAGAGAAGTTAGGTATAGATTATCTCACCCTTTCTAGAATCAATCCACAGCTTATATATTGCGACAACACCGCTTTTGGAAGGAAGGGACCACATAGTGATCGTCCTGGTTACGATATTATTGCACAAGCTATGACTGGGCTCATGGCTTCTGAAAACAGAATAGAAGATGGCGTTCCTCAACAGATACAGTCATCACCTGTTGCCGATTTTGCCACCGGAATAGCTATGGCGTGGTCAGTTACATCTGCTCTTTATCATAGGGAACGAACAGGTAAAGGTCAGTTCGTGGAGACTACCTTAATGACGACTGCTCTTGCACTCCAGTCGTACAGTTTTTTGCAAGTTGATTCTCTGGAATCTGATACGGTGAACGAATTCGTCGAAACCCTTGGGTTACTACGTGGTTCAGGGACAAATTACGAACAGATTAGTGAGTATCATAGGAATACGTTTGAAGTTGGCCGTCCGGCCATAGGCAATCCATATTATCGGACGTATCAAGCATTTGACGGAGTAATAGCGGTAGGGTGTTTGAGTGATCCACTGAAAAGAAAAATGTGTAGTGTGCTAGGTGTATCAGATCCTAGACTAGAGCCGACTAATACTTACGACATTGAGGATTCGGCTAAATTGGCTTCTGAATTATCTCAGGTTATGGAAGCAAATTTTAAGACTCGATCAGTATCGGACTGGCTTGGCGACTTTGATGATGTGGGAGTCCCCGCTGGCCCTGTAAGATTTGTGCAAGAATTACTTACTGACGAGCAGGTTCTGTCAAACAATATGATAACCAATCTTGAGCATTCTCAAATTGGTTCTATAAACATGGTGGGCCCTCTAGTAAAAATGAGTGATTCACCGTTAGAAGCTAAAATAGCCTCTCCTTCGTTAGGTGAACATACAAATGAGATTCTTACGGCAATGGGGATCAGTGATGAGGAAATACAAAAGCTAAGGGAAGATAATGTAATATCATGAAGTGCCTATAAAGCGATTGGAATTAAGATATTTCTCAAGTATTATCCAAGTAACGCCTGACAATGGTTGAAAGCTACTAGCATAGGAATATATAATCCAATTCGTTAGAATGTTGGTAATGTAAATCCGCTTTGGGAGGTTTCCGTAAAGTATGACTTATATCATTGCAGATCCTTGCGTTGATGTTAAAGATGGTGCGTGTGTGGATGTGTGCCCAGTAGATTGTATCTACACTAGCGATGAAGACAATCAGTACTATATACAACCTGATGAGTGCATAGACTGTGCTGCTTGTGAACCGGTTTGTCCTGTAGTAGCGATATTTGCAGAGGACGATGTGCCTAGCGAATGGCGCAATTTCATTGATGTCAATTATGAATATTTTGGACTTTCTAGGTAAGTATTAAGCTCCTCGGCTGGTATTCTCCGGTTGTAATTAATATCGGCCTGGACACTTAATTTGTCCAGGCCGATGTTAATTTATGAATATAGATGGACGTTATCTATAGAAATTGACGGTTGTCGGTATTTGTAATTTTCGGATATGGAATGCCATTCTTGGACTGCAGGAGGATGTGTCATATGGTTGCTATTGAGTCGACTAAGGAAATGGTCTCCAAAGTTTACAGTACCATGGATGAGAACCTTAAGGTTGTGAGAGACCGTCTAAAGAGGCCTTTGACGTTAGCGGACAAGGCTGTTCTTGGACATTTGGATAATCCTAATAGTCAAGAAATGGTGCCCGGAGAGAGTTATCTTTTTCTTAGACCTGATAGAGTCATATTACAGGACGTGCTAGGGCAAACCGGAATGCTTCAGTTTATGCAAACAATGAAAGAAAAAGTTGCTGTTCCCACCACTATACATTGTGATCATTTAATACAGGCTAGAGAGAGCGGCCCCTTAGATTTACGTGAGTCCATAACTGAAAACAACGAAGTTTATGATTTTCTAAGATCTGCTGCAGCTAAATATGGAGCTGGATTTTGGGGTCCCGGAGCTGGAATTATTCATCAAGTTGCTCTTGAAAATTACGCCTTCCCTGGTGAACTTATGATAGGGACTGATTCACACACACCAAATGCTGGTGGACTAGGAGCCTGTTCAGTTGGAGTAGGTGGTGCCGATGCCGTAGAAGTCATGGCTGGATTGCCCTGGGAAGTACTTTACCCTAGACATATTGCGGTTTACTTGACCGGAGAATTGAGTGGTTGGACCGCCCCCAAAGATGTCATACTTTATGTAGCGGGTGCATTGACTGTTTCTGGAGCTACTAACGCCATAGTGGAATACATTGGGCCAGGAGCTCGTACTATTAGCGCAACGGGTAAGGCTACTATCACTAACATGGGAGCAGAGATAGGGGCCACCACATCTATGTTTCCCTATGACGAGCATATGGGCAGATATTTGATGGCGACAAATAGATCTGATTTAGTACCCCTAGCGGAAAGCTTCAAGCATCTTTTAGTTCCAGATCAAGAGGTAGAGGACGATCCAGAAAAATACTACGATAAAGTAGTTAGGCTGGACTTGTCTAACCTCGAACCCCACATCGTTGGACCACACTCCCCAGATCGGGCTAGGCCGATTTCGAAGTTGGCATTAGAGGTAGCTGACCCTGCAAATGGTTTCGTTGACAATATCTCCTCAGCGCTTATAGGAAGCTGTACTAATTCGTCCTATGAGGACATGAGTCGAGCAGCAGATGTGGCCGATCAAATAAAGGCACAGGGTATACAATTCGAGATACCTTTCATGGTGACCCCTGGTTCAGAAAAAGTGAGAGCGACTATTGAACGAGACGGTCAAATGGACTCCCTACAAAGTATGAATGCTACCGTTCTCGCAAACGCTTGCGGGCCCTGTATCGGCCAGTGGCGTAGAGCTAGTCAAGAAACCGAACAATCTAATACGATTGTCACTTCATACAATAGGAATTTTCCAAGAAGAAATGATGGCCAGCCTACTACAATGAATTTTATTGGAAGTCCTGAGATAGTAACTGCATTAGCAGCTGCTGGCCGACTTTCTTTCAATCCACTCACTGATGCCTTGATAGCTTCCAACGGGAAAGAATTTAGACTGCAACCGCCCAAGCCTGCTCCTGAGGTACCGGCAAGGGATTTTGAGTCTGGAAGTGCGGCATATGAACCTCCTCCAGATGATGGAAGCAAGATTCAAGTAGTTGTTGCGGAAGACAGTGATCGTATACAGGTAATGAAACCTTGGGCGGCTTGGGATGGAAATGATTTTGAAAATATGCCGATTCTTATGAAAACTAGTGGGAAGACAACTACTGATCACATATCTCCAGCAGGTCCAAGGCTTAGAATTAGAGGTCATCTGGACAAATTCAGTGACAACATGTTCATGGGAGCTACGAATGCTTATACGGGAGATGCAGGCACGGGTACAAATGTGATAACTGGGGAGACAAAAATACCGATAGCAAACATCGCTCGATATTACCAGTCACAGAGTATTCCTTGGGTTGTAATAGGAGATTACAATTATGGTGAAGGAAGTAGTAGAGAACACGCAGCTCTTTCCCCTAGGTTATTGGGTGGCGCTGCAGTCATAGCTCGAAGTTTCGCTAGGATTCATGAGTCTAACCTCAAAAAACAAGGGCTTTTGGCTTTGACTTTTGATAATGCTACTGATTATGACAAGATTGGCGAGAATGATCGTATAAATCTGATCGGGCTTTCTGAAATGGCGCCATCGAAACAAGTAAAATGTTTGATCACCCATGAAGATGGTACATCTGAGACTATTGCTCTCAACCATACCTTCGGTGAATCTCAACTATTATGGTTTACGCTTGGGTCAGCTTTGAATCTCTTTCACAACAGGTAGGTTGCAAAAGAGGCTGAGGAGTATTATATCTCCTCAGAAATGTCAACTTAATTCGTCTGGATAGGAGCTGTAGTAGGCTGCATAGGACTTGCGTAATTTATGGTGTTGTGGATCTGAAAGATCCGGATCCACGTCAAGTATTCTTTTAGCTTCCCGTCGGGCCAAGTTGATTGTCTCTGTATCTGAAATTCGAGCTACCCTTAGGTTATGTAGGCCACTCTGGCGAGTCCCTAGG
This sequence comes from uncultured Dehalococcoidia bacterium, assembly GCA_964595285.1. Lineage (GTDB taxonomy): Bacteria > Chloroflexota > Dehalococcoidia > Lucifugimonadales > JADFKI01 > CAZQPS01. The sequence goes on from CAZQPS010000006.1 coordinate 4,282, forward strand.
TAATCCCCTGGACCTCTCAATCGGAGATCTTCTTCCGCTAGTTGAAACCCGTCGCTGACTCGTTCAACTGTTTTTAATCGTTCTCTAGCGTCTTCTCCGGGAGAATCTGCCAAAAGTAGACAATAGCTTTGATGTACTCCTCTTCCAACGCGACCCCTAAATTGATGTATTTGAGATAGTCCAAACCTATGAGCTCCATCGATAACTATTGTCGTGGCATTGGGAACGTCTATTCCTACTTCAATAACGGAGGTTGAAACCAAAATCTCAAACACGTTTCGTTGAAATTGATCCATGATAAGCTCTTTTTCTTTCAGGGTCATTCGGCCATGAAGCAGTCCTAATTTAAGTTCAGGATAGACTTCTTTAGATAGTCGGTCGTATTCTACAGTGGCTGCTCTAGCCTGAATCATGTCTGACTCTTCTACAAGAGGAAAGACTATAAAGGCTTGCCTCCCATCGCGAATTTGTCTTCGTACGAATTCATACGCTACGTGCCTGCGATCTGGGTCAATCCAACGGGTTTTAATTGGTTTCCTGCCTCCAGGAAGTTCGTCTATCGTTGAAATGTCTAGGTCCCCGCAAAGGGTTAATGCTAGAGATCTGGGGATTGGGGTGGCAGACATAGCTAGTACATGTGGTCTTTGTCCCTTTTCCCTTAGGCTGGACCTTTGAAGCACCCCAAATCTATGTTGTTCGTCCACTATCGCTAATGCTAGATTTGGAATATTGATAGAATCCTGTATTAGTGCCTGTGTTCCAACTACTATATCTATTTCGTGGTTTGATATTTGTTCTTGTATTTTCTTTTTAGCATTTTGCTTCAGGCTACCTAAAAGAAGCCCAATTCTCACTGGTTTTTCTATTCCTTCAATTCTGATGCTGAGCTTTGAATCCTGCAGATTCGGTTTGCCTCCTGCGTTTTGAGAAAAGAGACTGCATATAGTGGCGAAGTGCTGTTCCGCGAGAATCTCTGTAGGAGCCATTAAGGCACACTGGTATCCGCTGGCTACGGTGGCTAGCATTGCTGAAGCTGCGACAACCGTTTTTCCGCTTCCTACGTCTCCCTGTATCAGCCTACTCATTGGAATGTCTTTTTGTATTTCGTTAGTGATTTCGTTTAAAACTTTTGTCTGAGCATTTGTGAGAGTGAATGGGAGTGTGAGCAAGAATCTCTGGATTACATTATCGACATCGAGGTTTATCTGAATTGCGGTCCCAGGCTCTCTCCATTCTTGTCGACGTCTCGCTACTGCAAGTTGAATCATAAATAATTCGTCAAAAGCTAATCGCTTTCTGGCTATGTTCAGGCTGGTGTGGTTGCTTGGGTAGTGAATTTGACCTACGGCATTCTGGAGCGATTGTAAACCAGTGCGACTCAATATATCAGTGGGGAGGTATTCTTCAATCTGATCTTTGCATCTAGTTAAGCCTTCCCTTATGATTCTCCGCAGGGTTCTTTGCGGAAGGCGCTCTGTAGAAGGGTATACAGGTACCAATCTCCCTGTATGAAGGAGTTGTTCTTGATCTCTAAGATATTCATATTCTGGTGATCTGAAGGTTATTCTGCCTTTAAAAATATCTACCCTGCCGCTTATAACTACTTCCGTCCCATGTTTCAAAACTCTAGTCATATAGGGCTGGTTAAACCATATTGCTCGGAAATTCCCAGTATCGTCGCCTAGTACCGCCTGAGTGGAACGTCTTCTTGGTGGGCCAGTTTCTGAAGACTCCCAAACGGTGGCTACCACAGTTTGTTCTTGCCCAGGTGTCAATTCAGAAACTTTCCTGATCGTTGAGTAATCATTGTGCCTATGCGGGAAGTGCCATATCAGATCTGTAACATTATTTAGGCCAAGTGCATTGAGACGAGAATAATGACCTTTTGTAACCGATTTCAATATAGATACTTTGTCGCTAAGGCGCAGTCTACGAGTTTGGGAATCTCTGACAATTTTTCTAGGCGATTCTGGAATTTGTGATCTGTCGGAACCGGTAGTTTTTAAATAGTTGATGTTCTGAGTAATTTGGAATGCCCAGTCTGCGCGTTGCTTAGGGGTCAGTTTGCTATACTCGACATCGATAGTTTGAGGCAGGTTTAATTCGGTGCGTGCATTTTTGAGGAAACCGTCGAGACCTCCTATCACAGCTGTATCTAGGAATCCTTCTTCTTTTTCCTTTTGAAGTATCTTGAGGAGTACGTCGCTCTTAATGGTTATCCTTTATTTTCACATTATTAGAGAATTGCTATTAATGTGATGTATTTTGACCATTTTATTGTTCATTTCATGCTGTTTGAAGTGCTATACCTAGAGCACCCGGCCCTGAATAAGTACCTATAACGGCTCCCGCTTGAGCCACGATAGGATTACCTGCGTTTGGATATAAGTTACTCAATTCTTCTGACAACGATTGCGCTTCTCTGGGAGATGTACTATGCAATATGGCAAGTTTTTCTATGTGTGGGAATGTTTCACACATTTTTAGGAGTCTGCCTATGGCCTTGCGTCTTGTTCGTTCTTTCCCCATTTCACGGACTTCACCATTTTCTATCCGTATCAAAGGCTTAATATTTAGAAGTCCGCCCAATAGTGATCGAGCCTTCCCGATACGCCCTCCTTTTTCAAGATACTCAAGCGTGTCTAGTAGAACGAAAAACTCAGTTTTCGATATAACGCTTTTCACTACTTCTTCAACTTCACCAATGCTTGCCCCTTGAGAAGCTACGGAAGCCGCTTTTATTGCTATAAGGCCTAACCCCATAGAGACGTGTTCAGCGTCTATAACTTTAATAGGAGTTGAGAAAAATTCGCTATTTTCCAATTCTCTTTTTGCTTGAATTGCGGCATTAAAAGTCCCGCTTAACTTGCTAGAGATATGAATAGAAACGATTCCTTCAGAAGTATCCGCCACTTTTTTGTATAGTTCTATAAAATCTCCGACTGACGGCTGTGAAGTTGTCGGCAGAATACCTTCACTGACAAGGCGTGTGTAAAAATCATCCTTGCTAATGTCAACACCATCCAAGAATTCCTCTGATCCGAATCTGACAGGTAGAGGTATAACTTCTATACTACTGGCTATTGCCAACTCGTTTGGCAAATCTGATGTGCTATCGGTGATTATTTTTATAGTCATATTTCTCCTATTCCATAGAGACGACAAAGTGACACATTGGCTGGCCACCATTTATTAATTCAAATTCAATTTGTGGGAATTTGATTTCTATCGAAGAGATGATTTCTGAAGCCGCATCCCCTTTTATGAGATCGCCTTGGTACAGTGTGACGAGTTCGGTAAACTCAGTCGAATTTTCGAGTAGGGATGTTAGGCAGTCAATTATAGACTCAGAAGCCGAAATCAAGGTGCCATCCGACATTGAAAAAAAATGTCCTTTACTGACATTAATCCCGTTAATTGTAGCATCTCTTTTTGATTGCCATATTTTAGCTGATTGTACTTCTCCAATCGCTTTTTTCATTTCCAAAATGTTTTCTATCAAGTTTTTAGTATCATCTAATTCCATCAGCGCGCATATCCCCTCAGGAATACTTCTCGTTTCAACTACTTCTATATTTTTTGTTGTTAACTGGTGAACTTCTCTAGCCGCAGCGATTATATTTTTGTTGTTGGGCAAAATTACTACGTTATCAGTCGGGCAGCTAGATACCGCTGAGAAAATCTCTTCTACGGTAGGATTATATGAATCTCCTCCAGCCATGAAGCCTGCTCCAAGATCTAAAAACAATTGTTCGAGCCCCTTACCTTCGACGATGGCAAGTACGGAAATTACTGGAGAATCTATGCGAGACCTCTTCAAGACAATTTCATTCCACATGGATGAGTAATCGTGGAATTGGTTATCCATATTTTGGATATCTATGTCAGACACGTTGCCTATTGTGTTTCCAAAATTGATCAGAGTTTCGGGTTGATCAATGTGTGCATGTATCTTTAGAAGAGAAGAATCTCCTGTCACTACTACCGATTCAGCTATCTTAGCTATTTCCGTTCTAACAAAAGAGATATTATTTTTCGGTGCGGCTAGTAAAAACTGCGTGCAAAATCCGAACGCCCCAGGAAGCTGTAAATGTGATAGCGAGCGTTTCCACGTCGTATGTACCTCTGGCCGCGCTAACACTTGGTCGGGGAGATTCATTATCGGACTAGAGGTCTCAACATATAGTCGAATGGCTTCGAATATTATCCACAGACCTAGACCTCCAGCGTCTACAACGCCTGCTTCGCGCAAGATTGGTAATTGATTAGGGCTGTCTGCAACAGCCTCCAGGGCTGCCTCCGACACTTTGGAAAGACTGGCGGTAAAGGAGTTCTCCTCACGTGCAGCATTTTCTGCGTATTTTAATACCGTGAGAATTGTACCTTCAGTGGGATTAGACACAGCATCATATGCCTTGACATTAGCTATTTGTAAAGCCATTCCAAATTTCTTTACATCAAGAAAATCCTTGCCTGACAAGGATTGTGAGAGGCCGTTAAATAATTGTGACAGTATTACCCCGCTGTTACCACTTGAATTTCTCTATGCTCCCTGCCACATGGCCTTCGCTACGGTGGAGGCTGAATCATCGTCACTATTGTCGGCGTGTTGTAGAACACCGGTAAGTGTTTTAAGCATATTGGTTCCAGTGTCACCGTCAGGTACAGGAAATACGTTTTGATCGTTCAGCGTTTCCTCATGGTACGAAAGAGCCATGAGGGCAGCTTCCATCATCCCGATGAGACTTAGTTCATTATCAGAGGTGGTGCGACCTTTAATCTTTTGAGTAGTACACATATGCGTTGCCGTTAGAGCCTCATTATGCTATTGTTGTTATGTAATTCAGTAATCATTAGTCGACCCTTTGTGTGCTACTCGGTGCTCGCAGGGTTGCACGATTCTACATAATACTAGTAGCCCAGTCAAAAGGTGTATCATGGCAGTTTGTGAGAGATGTAATAAGACGGGTCAGTCTGGGAATAATGTGAGCCATTCAAAGCGTCGGACGAGAACTCGATGGCGCGCAAATGTTCAAAGAACAACGATCTATGAATCTGGGGTCGCATCCAGAGTCAATTTGTGTACACGTTGCCTCAGAACCCACTACAAGCATCTCATGAAAGGTTGACCACCATTGCAGGTTGTGATGGTTGGTGTAAACCATAGGTCAGCTCCCATAGGCGTCAGGGAGTCTATAGCATTCCCCCAGGATTGTTTGAAAGATGCGCTGGCGCATCTTAATCAGACGCTGGAAGAGGCAGTTATTCTCTCGACTTGTAACAGGACGGAGATATATTCCGCCACTGAGACCGTTGAAGAAGTAGTTGCTGGCTTAAAGAGATTCATAATTAATTACCGCGATGTTTCCGAGTCAGACATAACCCCGTTTTTCTATTCAAAGGTTGGGGAAGAAGCGGTTTTACACCTGTTTAATGTTGCAAGTGGATTGGACTCTCAGATTGTTGGTGAGTCAGAAATATTGGGTCAGGTCAGAAGCGCTCTTAGGATAGCTTCAGAGGTTCAGACAGTACGCGTCCCAATGGTAGGTTTGTTTCATGCAGCCGTCCGCGTAGGCAGAAAAACTCGGGAAGAAACAGCAGTGGGACGGAATCCCTTGTCTATAAGTTTTGCAGCTGTTCAAATGGTCCAGAGAAAACTTGGTTCATTAATGGACAAAAAGGCACTTCTTGTTGGAGCTGGAGAAGCAGGGAGTTTGGTCGCGAGTGCCTTAAAAACTGTCGGTGTTGGGCATCTATCGATTTCTAATAGGACGTTACTTAAAGCTGAAGAACTAGCTAGCGATTTGAGTGCCAGCACTATTCCGTTCGACTCTTTAAACGATTCTATTGCAGAATCGGACATCGTTATTTTAGCTACGAATTCCTCAACTCACTTAATTAATTCAGAAACAATGGCACACGTTGAGATGGATACAAGAGACTCACCACTCTTTATATTAGACCTGTCGGTACCTAGAGATGTTGCACCAGAACTTTCGAACATGAATAATCTCTCTTTGTTCAATATTGATGACTTGTCACATATTGCGGAGGAAAATCTCGAGGAAAGGAAACGTGCGGCGGAAGAGGCTCGCCCGATTATAGAGGGTGAAGTGTCGGCATTTATCGATTGGTGGGATTCACTAGACGCCATTCCGACTATTAAGGCGTTAAGAGAGAGGGCAGAGAGCATACGGGAGACTGAATTATTGAGAGTGAAGTCAAAATTGGACGCTCTAAGTAGCACTGAATTTGAAACTGTCGATTTGTTGACTCGCGTTATAGTAAATAAACTTTTGCACGATCCAACCTTGGCCTTAAAAAACAGTAAAGACAAATCCGAGATTGACGTAGCGAGAAACTTATTTGGATTATGGGATGAGGCGGAGAAATAAAAACCCTAACTGGTAGCATAAGTATGATTGTTTGGGGATATCGTGTTGACATGGAAATTGCCCCTATATAAGATCTATGACGCGTTGCCTAACCGCAATGTAGTGTGGCAAGGACTGTAGTTTTTGAAACCTGGTCGAATATTGGCATAGACGAGGAGTTATGGTATGGCGGAGTATACACGCAATGAGAGTATGGATTGGGCTAGAGAGAACTTGCGGGGACAGTGGACAACCTTGATGACACCCTTCACAGACGATGATGAAATTGATGAAATTGGTCTAAGGAGAAACATAAAACATGTGCGGTCTTTGGGGACCCACGGTGGAGGTTGTTCTTGGGGTATGGGGGAATTTTGGAGTCTAACTTTAGAAGAGCGTATGAAACTTTTTGATATTGTAGCTGACGAGGCTTCTGACGGCTGGCCCATAG
>CAZQPS010000007.1:0-27132 GCA_964595285.1 uncultured Dehalococcoidia bacterium
AACTTAAGAGTTGTTGATGCCTCTATCATGCCTGATTGCATACGTGCCAACACAAACGTCACCACCATGATGATTGGAGAGCGCGTGGCCGACATGATACTAAGTCAAAACAACTAGTTCCTCTGAAATTTTTAGGAATTGCTTTACTGTCAAAATATTCCCAAATTCGTTAATTTAGCTAATCTCAGAATTACAGCAATTAATTGGGATTATAAATACCTTGTGCTACGCTTGACGAACGAGTGCCTAAGGTGGAGAATAGTGCCTAACTTAGGGATGGTTGGTATGGTACAATCAGGGCACATTTATTTAAGTCATCATCATAAGGTTCTAAATTTACATAAGGATTCAAATTATGAACAACAGCAATGATAGTAGTCGCAAGAAATCAGTAGTTTTCATCCAGTTAACTGGAGGGAACGACGCTTTAAACACTATAATCCCCTATAACAATGATCTTTATCACGACAACCGGCCGACTGTTGCTTTCAACAGGGATAACGTTCTCGAATTAGATGATCAACTTGCAATGAATCCTGCGATGACTCCTCTAAAGCGACTTTGGGACGAAGGCAAGGTAGCTGTTATTAACGGAATTGGATACCCAAATCCCAATAGATCACACTTTCGCTCAATGGACATATGGCATACAGCTGAACCAGACAAAGTACTGAACGAAGGTTGGCTCGGAAAGACGGTACGGGACCTTGACCCATCTGGTGAGAATGTGCTTACAGCAGTTAATTTAGGAAGAGGTCTTCCTAGAGCCCTCTCCGCTCAAGGAGTACCAGTAGCCTCTGTTGGGGATCTAGCGACATATGGACTATACCCGGATATAAAAGACGATACAGTCCGCAACGAGACCCTGGCAATGTTCTCGCAAATGTACGGAGGTGGAAGCAAAAGCACCATAAAAGAGTTTATACATCAAACGGGCCAAGGTGTCCTGAAGGGTGCGGATATACTCAGTGAAGCACCAAGAAAATACTCCTCCGATATCGAATACGGAGATAATAGTCTCGCGCGAACGATGCGTGATGCCGCTCAAGTAATGTTTGCAGACTTAGGGACCCAAATCTTCTACACACAACAGGGGAGTTACGACCATCACTCAGGTGAAGTGCCCACTCATACACGGCTAATAGGTGACCTATCTACAGCTATTAGTGATTTCATGGACGATATGAAAGCGCACGACCATGATAAGGACGCTGTAATAGTTGTTTTTTCAGAATTTGGCAGACGTATAAAGGACAATGGTTCTGGAACAGATCATGGTTCTGGAGGAGTCGCTTTCGTAATCGGGGGGTCTGTGCAGGGTGGCTTTTATGGAGAACATCCCTCACTAAAACCTGCTGACCAACTCGATGGAGATATGCGATTTAATAATGATTTCAGAGGAATGTACTCAGAGCTACTAGAAGACTGGTTGAAGCTGGATGCCAAGCCAATAGTCAACGGCACTTTTGAAAAACTAAACTTTATTCGTAGCTAAATTTAATTTCAACTCTTGAGGGAAAAGGGAAGGAGCACTCCAATGACAACAACTACCTATGAAACTACAAAGGCCAAAGCACTTGCTCATTTGCTTAGGCGAGCTAGCTTTGGGGGAACTCCACAGGAGATGGACCATTTCCTGTCAATGAGCTACGAAGACGCTGTAGAGGAATTATTGAACGGAACCAGCACCGGGCACATCCCTGACGACATTATCAAAAGGTATCATGTTGATATGCACGAGCTTAGATACATGGCTTCCGGTGCAGGCTATTGGCTGTATAGACTGGTCTCTACTACGGCTCCACTTGAAGAAAAGGTTGCATTATTCTGGCACGGGATTCTGGCAACAGGATATTCAAAACTAAACAATATGCGCTCGCTTCTAAACCAAATAGACATGTTTAGAAGGAAAGGGCGGGGGCGCCTAGATGACATTCTTATTGAACTGTCGAAGGACCCATCTATGATTATATGGCTTGATAATCAAGACAACCATGACGGTGCCATTAATGAGAATTGGGGAAGAGAACTTTTAGAACTGTTTAGCATGGGTATAGGGAATTACACCGAACAGGACGTTAAAGAAGCCTCTAGAGCCTTCACAGGGTGGACTCTGGGTAATGCCGAATACATGTCTATGAGGGCTAGCAAGGATTCTATTTGGCCATATGGTCGTATCGCCTGGCATTTTGATTTTAGAGATCACGACCACGATCATGGTGACAAAAGCTTTCTTGGTGAAACAGGAGATCTTAACGGTGAAGATATAGTAAGAATAATATGCAATCAACCAGCCACCGCGCGATTCATCGCACGGCACTTATACGATTTTTTTGTAGCCGACGAAGAGCCTGTGCCACAGTGGCCCTATACCACACCAAAAGATCCTGATGCTATAGACACGCTCACAAAAGCATATTTTGAAAGTGACCATAATATAGGCAGCATGTTGAGAGTCCTCTTCAACTCTGATTTTTTCAAGGCAGCTGAGTTCTCCAGAGTGAAGAGTCCAGCAGAACTGGTAGCGGGCACAATGCGTATGAGCGGTAGTGTAACGGCTCCCAGATTAGATATAGATCCAGAATCGAGTGTGCCTGGCTACATGGGTCAAACTCTATTGAATCCACCCTCTGTTGAAGGTTGGCACGAAGGTACAGAATGGATTAATAGTGGCTCCCTTGTGGAACGTGTCAACTTTGCCGTAAAAGAGCTGAGTGACGCCTCCAAACCTGGGGTGAATCTCATATTTGAAAAATTATCATCACAAGGTACTGGAGTTTTCTCTCCCGAAGAAATAATTGAGAATTGTTTGAATATCCTTGGTATTGGCGATCTGGATGAAGAAACTATGAGGTCTCTCGTGGCGCATGTTGATAAAAAAGGAGAAATATCCCTAAAAAATCGACAGGCGGGTGACGAGTCAGAGAAAAGGGTTGCTGATCTGCTCGGGTTAATCGCATCCACATCTGAATACCAACTAAACTAAAACAAGAAGATTTAATGCGGAGACCTTTTTAAATGAGTTCGCAATTAACAAAGTACTCAAAGCTGAAATATATTAAAACTATAGGCATAGTAAATAACAATCCGATCGGACGAGGATTTGCTAGTCCAGTTGATCTTGCATTCAATTCAGATGCAAAAAGAATTTATGTGCTTAATCGTGGCGTGCCTTATTACCATCGTGTAGGCGTTTTTACTTTTGACGACGAATATCTTTATGAGTTCAGTTCTTTTGGGGACGCACCGGGACAGCTCAAGCAGCCTACTGGGATAGCTGTAGACAAGTCAAATCGTGTTTATGTAACTGATGAATTCCACAATAAAGTTATAGTATTTGACGAAGAAGGTAATTTCATCCAGGACTGGGGCGAAGCTGGACCTGATGTAGACCAGCTGAATAGCCCTGCTGCAATTGACATCGACCAAAACGACAATATCTACATCACCTGCCAAGATAGCCATCGAGTCCAAATCTTCACGACGGAAGGTCGTTTTGTTAAAGGATTTGGGAGTTTCGGACACGGTGATGGTCAATTTAACATGCCATGGGGGGTAGACAAGGCCCCTGATGGGCACATTTTTGTGGCAGACTGGAGAAATGATAGAATTCAAAAATTCTCCCCCGACGGCGACTTTGTCGGATCCTTTGGATCATCTGGTAGCGGCGACGGTGAATTTGATCGACCCTCTAATGTCGAGGTAGATTCAGAAGGATTAATTTACGTGGCTGATTGGAATAACCAAAGGGTTCAAGTATTTGACTCCCGCTTCAATCATGTAGAAACCTTGTTAGGAGAGGCAACTCTGTCTAGCTGGGCCAAAGAATACTATTCTGCGAATCCAGAAGAGATGGCAACTAGAGAAATCTCAGATCTACGACCTCGCAATCTTCCTGAGCATATGGATACTGCATATCTTGCATCATCCCAAATAGAACCTCACTTCTGGGGGCCAATATCAGTTAATTTAGATTTGGAAGGTCGATTGTTTGTCGCTGAAACATCACGTCATAGATTTCAGATATACGAAAAATAATAGACCTCGTGGCGTCCTTCGTAATCTAAAAGTCCGATCTTTAGTACAGAAGCATCCACTGCAGTGAATATCCATGAAAATATCAGAATTATTGGCAGCTTGAATTTTTAAGACAAAACCCGCAAATAACAAATATTAAATCCCATCTATCGCGGATGTAGGAGATTTATCTGAATGAAATTACCTCCAGTTGAATACGGACGTTTGGCATCCCTATTAACAGATCCCAAAGGAACTTGTGACGTTGTCATAGACACTGACACATATAATGAAGTTGACGACCAATTCGCTATAATGCACGCCCTTATGTCAAAGGAATTCAATATAGAAACAATTCAGGCAGCACCGTTTCACGCGGCGGTGCGTAACACCAAAAGCCATCAACATGGTATGGAAATGAGCTATGAAGAAATAAATCGCATACTTGAATATTCTCCAGTGAAGTTCACTGGTCCAGTTCTCACAGGCTCTAAAAAAACTTTGACAGAAACAGGATCTGCTGTGGACAGCGAGGCATCCAGAAATCTAGTTGAGAGAGGCCTTGCCAAGAGAGAAGGTCCCCTTTATATCGTAGCTTTAGGGGCGTTAACCAACGTAGCTTCCGCCATAATGATAGAGCCGTCAATCCGTGAAAATGTGGTTGTAATCGCACTTGGGGGTTGGCCATATCACGTTTCTAATTTTCACGACTTTAATTTTATACAAGATATTGAGGCGGCAAAATTTATATTTGAGAGCGAGGTAGCATTGGTTCAAGTACCAGGATTTACCGTCTCTGAATTACTTAGAACTACTCGCTGGGAAATGAGTCAATACGTTAAAGGCAGAGGCAAAATAGGCGATTATTTATTCGAACTGTATGAAGAATTCGTTCAAGATTTTCCCGGACGAAGTAAAGCTATTTGGGATCTCGCACCTGGAGCATGGATCATCAACTCCGAGTGGATGAAAACCGAGATGACGACCAGCCCCATTCTAAATGACCATTTAGGTTATAGTCGTGATGGAAGCCGCCATCCAATTAAAGTTGTCAACTGGTTGGACAGAGATCAGATATTTAAAGATTTCTTTACAAAACTTCATAATGTGACCAATTAAAATAATAAGGCGGGACAAACATGAGTAGAGCAACGTGGTACAGTGATCATCCTCCAGCTTGTACTTGTGTTAAATGTAATGAAAAAAGAATCCCCTCTACCCATAGAAAATCGTTCCTGTCGGTACTACTGAAAAAAATGCGAGAAATCATAACACTAGGAAACTGTTTCTTAAAATAGAATCACGAAAGCAGAAATATACAACACATCAGGAGAATGACCGGGCAATTTGTTAACTGTAACCACCATCGTAAATACCGAATTAGTTAAACATGCCTTTCAGGAAGTTCCCAAGGAATGCTGTGGCATTCTAGCCGGCCGAGGAAACGCCATACAACAAAACTACAGGATTACTAATACCGCAAGAAGTTCTTCAAAATTCATCATGAAATCTGACGAGCAAATTCAAGCTATGTCAGATATAAAACAGAACGGTCTTAATATTTTAGGTTTTTATCACTCTCATCCCAATGGCGTTCAAAACCCATCATCATCCGACATAAAAATGGCAATTCAAAGTGGTTGGTCAGGCGATACCATTTTCCATGTCATCGTAGCCTTAGAAAATGATACGACCCCTCTGATAAGCGCATATAACATATTCAAGAGTGGACTTGTGATAAGACAACCCTTGAAACTGGCATAGAGCAGCTAAATTGCCAAATTCTAGACTCTATTGGACGTAGATTATTTTCAACGACAAAACTATTATTTCATTGACACTTAATAAGAAGCCACTCTAAGCTATCTTTAGACTTGGCAACCACATAGAATTTGTGGATATATGTCTATTTGGTATGGATAAGTCATATACGAAATTGCAGTGACTTACATAGATCTGGTAGTAATGATGATTGTAAAGACCCGTTCCTATTGGGACGGGTCTTTACACGACAAACGGTGAAGTAACGGAGGATAACATGAGTGACATAGCACTCTATGACACTACACTTAGAGATGGGACCCAATATGAAGGAATTTCTTTATCAGTTAAAGACAAAATAGCAATCACGCAAAAACTCGATGAATTAGGCATCCACTATATTGAAGGCGGTTGGCCAGGCTCCAATCCCAAGGATGAGGAGTTTTTCGAAATAATTAGAGACGTAGAACTTAAGACAGCAACAATGGTCGCATTCGGTAGTACCCGAAAAGCTAACATCGCAGCGTCAGAAGATCTTAACCTTAAAGCGTTATTAGACGCTAATACGTCAGTTATAACACTTGTGGGGAAATGTTGGGACTTGCACGTTACTCGGGTGCTTGAAACATCCTTAGAAGAAAATCTCTCCATGATATCGGACTCAATATCCTACTTGAAACAGCAGGGACGAAGAGTATTCTTTGATGCTGAGCACTTCTTTGACGGATTCAAAGAGAATCCGGAGTATGCTTTACAGGCGATAAAAGCAGCAGAGATCGGAGGAGCAGAGTGCGTCATACTGTGTGACACAAATGGAGGGGGTCTTCCTGGCACAGTGTCAAAAGTTATGCAGCAAGTAAAAGAGGAACTTTCAGTGCCTCTAGGCATACATACACATAACGACGCGGACATGGCTGTTTCAACGGCACTAGCAGCAGTAGGGGCTGGTGCAACTCAGGTGCAAGGTACAATTAATGGTTACGGAGAAAGGTGTGGTAACGCCAATCTTATCTCTCTCATAGCAAATCTCAAATTAAAAATGGGTATAGACTGTATATCCGATGATCAACTTGGCCAACTAACTAACATCAGCAAATATGTTGCCGAATTAGCGAATATGCCACACATTACTTCTCAACCTTATGTTGGTACGAGCGCATTCGCTCATAAGGGTGGACTTCACGCATCAGCCGTAACCAAAGTCGAGCAAAGCTACCAACACGTGTCTCCACAAACTTTAGGAAATGAAAAAAGGGTTTTGGTTTCAGAATTATCTGGCCGAGGCAATATATTGTGGAAAATACAAGAATTAGGCTTAGACTCAAAGATAACGAAGTCTATGGCGGTGGCATTAGTAGAAGAAATAAAGCAACGGGAAAATCAGGGATTCCAATACGAAGGAGCAGAAGCGTCGTTTGAACTTTTAGTTAGGCGAATGGAAGAAGATTATCTTCCACCTTTCGTATTGGAAGATTTCATGTCCATCGTCGAAAGAAAACGCAGCAAAGAAAAGGAAGATAATCTTTCGTCACAGGTGATGTTAAAAGTCCGAGTCAACGAAGAAATACTTCATACAGCCTCTGAAGGTAACGGCCCTGTCAATGCCCTAGATAATGCCTTAAGGAAAGCACTTTTCCAATTTTATCCAAGCCTATCTGTAGTTAGATTAGTTGATTACAAAGTGAGGGTCGTAGACCAAAACAATAGCACTGGAGCTATTGTGCGCGTTTTAATAGAATCGACAGATGGGGAATCTACATGGAGCACAATCGGTGCTTCTGAAAATGTAATCGAAGCAAGTTGGCTCGCACTTTCTGATAGCTTGGAATACTGGCTTGTTCGTAATCGGAATCAAATAATCTCTATAAGCAACACAGTGTAGGGCATTGGGCAATCATTGCCTTTCATCCCATGAGCAAAATTCCTGTATAATGCATGCTCATTTGGCTCGACCAAATGCGACATAGGAGGACAAAGGCTTGAGTTCACGTGCCACATCTTTAGGCTCGCATCTCTTACTAGATTTAGAAGGGTGTGATCCTAACATTCTAGATAGCCAAACATTGATTCGTGATGCTTTAATTAGTGCAGCAAGGGAAGCAGGGGCAACAATAGTAGGTGAGACGTTTCATAAATTCTCCCCTGTGGGAGTTACCGGCGTCGTAGCCATAGCAGAATCTCACATTTGCATTCACACATGGCCAGAATACAAATACGCTGCCGCGGATATTTTTACTTGTGGGACAGAGTTAAAACCTCGAAAGGCAGCTCAATTGATTATTGATGCATTACATTGCGAAACCCCCACCGTGACTGAAATGAAACGTGGACTAATTCCTCAAAAACGACCCTCACACGTTTAGAAGAACGATAGATACGTTATGGAAACAATACCTAAGGGATCTTGGCATTACGAATTAATAACATCAAAACTGGTCCAAGCTGAAATGATTGACCATGTCATTCATGACGGTACTACTGCATATCAACATGTCCGCATACACGAAGGAGCTTGCTTCGGAAGAACCCTGGTTCTAGACGACAAAACACAATCTACTGAGACAGATGAATTTGTCTATCACGAGGCCCTAGTACATCCTAGCATGATTGGGCATACGAATCCGATGGAGGTTTTCGTAGCAGGAGGTGGTGAGGGAGCAACAATTCGAGAAGTTCTTAAACACGAAGGTGTTAAAAAAGTAGTTATGGTTGACATAGATAAAGAAGTGGTCGAGTTATGCAAGAAGTATCTTCCCAATCATCATCAAGGAGCATTTGATGATCCAAGATTAGAGCTCATACATAAAGGTGCATTCGAATATTTGTCGACTACAAACAATCTATTTGATGTAGCTATAATAGACGTGCCCGATCCTTTGGAGGTCGGACCAGCCTATACATTGTTTACTAAAGAGTTCTACATGCTCCTACTTGAAAAACTCAATCCTCAGGGCATTATAGCAATACAATCTGGCCCGACAGGGCCAAATTTTTCTTCCCAATGCTTTTCTGCCGTAGTTAATACTATTTCTACAATATTCCCTTTCGTTCTACCATACGAGGCATTTGTCCCATCATTCGGTTCGACTTGGGGATTCGTCGTTGCCTCTAATAAGCAACAAATCAAATTTGGTGAATCGGCGCAGTTAGATGTTCTCATAAAGAATAGAATTTCAGGTGAACTGAAATTCTATGACGGCATAACCCACAAGGGAATGTTCGCAACGCCTAAGTATCTTAGAAATACCATCCAATCAGAAAATAGAGTTATTACTCTAGAGAATCCATTGTATGTTGAATAGGATCCCTTTCATCGATCTTGAACAGAGAATCTTTGCCAATATTCCCGAATATTTAATCGGCTACCTTCCTACAAGTAATGCTATACTTCCTACAGGGAGGTATAAGAGCAAATGGTCAGATCTATTGATAAAGCCGAAAAGATCCTCCATGGGCTAAACTCCCGGCAAAGGGACGCAGTGGAAACCATAGATGGCCCTGTGCTGATATTAGCTGGTCCAGGCAGTGGTAAAACTCGAGTGATAACCAGTAGAATAGCATATCTCAGACATATTGTAGGGATAGCCTCTTTCCGTATAGCTGCCGTAACTTTCACCAACAAGGCCGCACGTGAAATGAAGGAACGCCTTTCTCCAATGTTAGGCAACGATTTAAACTCCTTAAGTGTAAACACGTTCCATTCATTTTGTGCCCGAATACTCCGGACAGAATATGAACATATAGGTATAAATAGAGATTTCACTATATATGACGACGCTGATCAAATGTCCTTAATGAAACAAGTCCTGCAAGATATTAATTTGGACCCAAAACGTTTTCCCCCAAGGTCCATCCTCTCTGCAATATCTGGTGCCAAAAGCCAGCTCATAGGAGTATCAGGTCTTTCATCCCAATCAACTAATTATTGGGATGAGATTGTTGCGCGGGCATATGAACGATATGAAGAGATGCTCATAAGCAATTCTGCTGTGGATTTTGACGATCTTATTTTCAAGACGTACTTATTATTTCGCGATGTCCCCCAAGTAGCACGGACATATCAAAATAAGTTCGCTCATTTAATGATTGATGAGTTTCAAGATACAAATATCGCTCAATATGCCCTCGCCAAACAGGTTATTCAAGAAACCTCAAACATATGCGTCGTTGGGGACCCAGACCAGTCCATTTACACCTGGCGAAACGCAGATATACGAAACATATTAAGTTTTCAGACCGATTATCCTTCGACGAAAATTATCTCCCTGGAGGAAAATTACCGTTCCACGCAAACAATCCTAGATGCGGCCACCAGTCTGATCAAAACCAATACGCAACGAGTTGAAAAGGACCTGTGGACTAAAAACGGTAAAGGAAATCCCATTATAGTTTCCGAAACATACGACGAAAGAGAGGAAGCTCAATTTGTGATCAATGAAATACAAACGCTACTGAAAAGCCCCAAGAATAATTACAACTTGAGTGATATAGCCGTAATGTATCGGGTCAACGCACAATCTAGAGCTCTTGAAGAATCCTGTGTGCGGTACGGTATGCCCTACCAACTCATAGGTGGCCTCAAGTTCTATCAACGACAAGAGATAAAAGACGTTGTAGCTTACTTGAGACTCATGATCAATCCAGATGATGATATTAGTCTTACTCGCATCATCAATACTCCAACTCGGGGAATAGGTCAACGAACACTTGATCAAGTATTACGAATGGCTAGAAATAAAGAGATATCTATCATATCTGCTTTGAGAGTAATTACTTCAGAGAAACATAAAAAGGAAGAAACAGGGTTAGCAAGTCGACCTGTTAAAGCGCTGGCCGATTTCCTGAAAATATTAGATGATCTTACTTCTAAAAAATCAGAACTTAATTTAGTAGATTTCATAGATTTAATTATGGAACGAACTGGATACCAGAGATATTTAATGGATTCTGCTAATGTAGAACGTAGAGGTGAAGAACGTATAGAAAATATAAAAGAATTCAAATCTACAGCTGCTGAATTTGCCCTTCTAGGACAGCAGGAAGGACTGCCATCTTTTCTTGAAAGTGTCAGCCTAATATCAGATATAGACAATCTCAAGGAAAGATCTGAGGCGATAACGTTAATAACCTTACACCAGGCGAAGGGACTAGAATTCCCGGTCGTCTTCATTGTTGGAATGGAAGAAGGACTATTGCCTCATATACGATCTATCGATTCTGGAGATCCTTCAGAATTGGAAGAGGAACGTCGGCTGTGCTACGTCGGTATAACCCGTGCAAAAGAGCAATTGTACCTCCTCAGGGCCTTCAGAAGAGGATTTAGAGGTGGCTCTGAGCCAAGCGTCCCTTCTCGATTCCTCGTAGATATCCCTCCTAGTCTCATTTCTCCTGAAACTCTGACTAGTGAAAATCGAAAAGTTACTAGAAATTCAGAGCAAAAAACATCTCTGCGCAACAGACTAACGTCGACTTCAACAAAATCTTCTCCTTACTCCTCCGGCAATGTTAAAAAAGAAGTTACTAGCCAAGTATTATTTCAGGTAGGCGACAAGGTCAACCATGATATATTTGGAAAAGGAATGGTCGTATCCGTTAAACCATCCCGAGAAGATAGTGAGATCACAGTGGCATTTGATGGAGCTGGTATAAAACGATTATTACAGAGTTTGGCTCCACTAAATAAGTCTGAATAGGTACAAATCAACAATTGTACAAAAATGTCTTTTAATTTATGTTTGCATACCACTTCTAAGCATACAATCAAATTTGGAGGTTACAGATGAGTAAGATAGAAGATCTGATTAAACGCCTTGAGCTATCTATGCAAGAAAGTTTTTCTAAAATTTTGGATATCCCAGAAGACTACTTAGACCAACCTAGCAGGCATAGTTGTGCTCGCGGAAGAAATGTATGGGACCTTCTAACTCACAATATAGAACATGAAAGGCAGCACATGGGACAAATCGTCGGATTGAGAGATGCCATGGATCGCTTGCAGCAAGACCGCAAAACAAAATTACTTGCTGAATTATATGTCGCCAGATCAATGCTTATCGGATCACTCATAGGGCTCTCTGACTCTGAACTGAATCAATCGCCTATAGAAGGGGAATGGAATATTGAGCAAATAGTTGATCATATTATTTATTGGGATAGAAATTCTATCGACGATCTGGAAGACCAATACAAAGAACAAAAACTAGGAGCAGTTACTGAATAGATAATTCAAGGATCATCCACTGTAATGGAAATACAGTCCAGCACAGGCATGTAAGCCCGTTGCATACCTTTAACTTCAAGTATAAAAACGAACTCCTTGACACCAGATCACCGTCATTTTACACTCTTAACAATACCTTTACAGATCACAATGGAAAAGCTAGGGAAGCCTATAAACAGGAGCAAATGATATGACCGGAGAATCGGTGATTTCAGATGATATGCGTGCCGTAGTCGGCGTGGAATCGGATCCAATAACTTATGAAGTAGAAAAAGGCGCAATCGTTAAATTCGCACAAGCAATTGGTGACAATAATCCAATTTTCAACAATGAGGAGGCAGCACGAGATTCGGCATATGGAGGAATCATAGCACCACCCACATTTATGAGATCTCTTATATCTAATCCTGTCCCTGACTTTAATAATCCCTATAATGCTGTCGTCGACGGCGGAAGTGAATGGGAATATTACGAACCGGTAAGACCAGGCGATCGAATTACAGTAAGAACCAAGATCGCAGACCTCTTTGAGAGACCAGGTCGTCTGGGGAATATGTTATTTACAATCAGGGAGACAAGTTACACAAACCAATTCGAGAAAATTGTGGCACTTCAGAGAACAACCGGCATCAGCTATGAACCGCCAGAATAAACTCTTGGAGAATCTCAACCTAAACTCACAACAATCACTATAAGAAACTAGAGGAGGGTGACATATGGCTGAACAATTATACTTTGAGGATGTTACAGAAGGTATGGCTTTACCAGTTCTAGAAAAAAATCCTACATCTCAACAACTGGTTAAATATGCAGGTGCATCAGGCGATTATTACCAAATCCACTACGATCAAAATTATGCGAAGAATAATGGCTTACCAGATATAATACTACATGGAGCTCTTAAAGGCTCTTGGCTAGGCCAGCTCATGACAGACTGGATAGGAGAGGAAGGACATCTCAAAAAATTAGTAACTCAATACAGAGGCATGGATGTTCCAGGAACTCCTATGTACGGAAAAGGAGTAGTCAAACGGAAATATTCTGAAGATGGGGAAGATCTAGTGGAATGTGACATATGGCTTGAAGATCATGAAGGGAAAAAGACAACACCCGGCTCTGCCATAGTATCCTTACCTACTAAAAACTGAAGGGAATATAATTCTACTTAAAAAGGCGAAGGTTAACCTTCGCCTTTTTAAGTAGAATTAACCTCAAACCGAACATCCACGACAAATAGAAATTTCATTATTGATAGGAGCTACTTTTATCTAACTACCATAATAATATCTATCCAAGAATCGAGAAAGGTGAGTCATATGGAAATAGGATTAGGTTTGGATTCCACATTAAATCTTAGTTGGAAAGACCAAACTCAATTGTCCATGGAAGCGGCCAATTTAGGATATACAAGTCTTTGGACACCAGAAGGCACTGGACACGACTCATTCCAACTATCTCTACATAGGTGGACGGCCACATGCAATGTTATTGATGGGGGGTTGACCACTGGGATTTCAGTATCCCCCGTAATGTACCGCACGCCTGTAGCCTTTGCAATGGCGGGAGGCACAGTTAGTGACATAACTCATGGCAAATTCATAATGGGGATAGGATCTGGTGGTGCTTATAGACCTCGCACAAGAAAAGCCCTTGGCATGCCGAATCTATCCACGTTAGAACTGATGAAGGACTACCTGATTACTACAATGTCATTATTGCACGGGAACGAAGTCAAATACGCAGGAGAGACCGTCACACTCGAAGGAACCAAGTTAGGGATAACACCCCCTCCACGAACTCCCGTTTATCTGGGATCACTAGGCCCCAAAATGTTAAACCTTGCTGGGGAGTTTGCAGACGGAGCTTGTTTAAACTGGTGCAGTCCGGAACAGGTCGAATGGAGCAGAAAACAAATTATCGCAGGCGCCAAAAAAGCCAGCCGTGATCCTTCCCAAATAAAACTTGCCGAATATATAAGAATATGTGTTGACGACGACGAAGATACTGCGAGAATAGCATTTGCCAAAGCTACCATGGGCTATGCACTTGGGGACAAAATACCCTCGGAGCGTGAACGCCAAATGGGTTATCGTGCCCACTTTGAAAGAATGGGTTTTACAGATGACCTAGCAGAATTGGACAAAATGAGGCGAAGGGGTGCGACACAGGACGAACTTGCCGAAGCATTTCCAGCCAACTTATTAAAAACCGTTGGTTATTATGGTACCCCTCACAATGCGATGAGAGAATTTAAGCGCATTGGCAGTGGACTAGATACAGCTATAGTCAGAGTAGTTGCAGCAAGAAATAATATAGACTCTGTTAGAGCAGTAATGGAAGCTTGCGCCCCGAACCAAAATTCCTAACCACAAGATAAAAGAGCAATATAAAATGCCAGAATTCATAAGCATCGGCGAATGTATGGTCGAATTGTTCAGTGACCAACCCCTAGAGGAAGCGGAAACATTTACTCGTTCGTTAGCAGGAGATTCTCTAAATATATTAGTAGCTGCTTCTCGGCTAGGGACATCAACCGGCTACATAACTAGGCTAGGCTCAGACCCATTTACAGATTACTTGTTAAAAACTTGGGAAAACGAGGGAATTGACACTAGCCATGTCCGCAAAATAGATGGATTTAACGCCGTACATTTTGTGGCGCAATTACCACGAGGTGATAGAGAATTCGTCTACTATAGGAAAGGAAGCGCTCCAAGTACCATGTCTCCACATGATATTGATGTTAACTACATATCTTCAGCGAAAATTGTTCACATTAGTGGTATAACTCAGGCAATATCTCAAAATGCAAGAGAAACTGTTTATCGTGCGGCATCACTTGCTAAAGATAACAATGTTAAAGTGTCTTACGATCCGAACTATAGGCACCAGTTATGGAGCCCAATTGAGGCGAGAAAAGCTATGCAAGAAATAATGCCATACGTGAATTATTTCTTGCCCAGTTGTCCAGCCGACACAAAAATTCTCTTCGACACCGGTGACCCCAGAGAGGCCGCCCAAAAAGCCTTGGCATATGGACCAGAATTAGCCGCAGTGACATGTGGTGAAAATGGTACTTTTATCATGACAAGAAGCGCTTCTTTTGACATACCCGCCTATACCTATGGTTCAGTAATTGACACAGCCGGTTCCGGTGATACTTTCAAAGGAACTTTTCTGCACGGCATTCTTGAAGGTATGTCTGTTCATCAAGCGGGCCATTTAGCTAGCGTCGCTGCAGGCCTAAATTTACGTGGTAGAGGGGCACTTACAGCCATGCCTACCAAGTCAGAAATACATGGAGAATTCAATAATCTTGGAATAGAACCCAAAGATTAATTCGCCAAAATATTTCCCATGTTTTCCCAAATTCAGGAGTGCGTAACATCACATTCAAAACTCCCCCGGCCTTTTTATATTCAAACTTTAGAACACTCTCCGTCGCAACCATATTTGACTCGGTCAGTTTTGTGGGAGAGCAACTTATTATAAGCTGGCTCATCCTGGAACTTACAGATTCGGCCTTTATGGTTGGTATAGCAATGAGCCTTAGGTCCGCACCTCTTTTCTTTCTAGGGATCCCTTCCGGCATCCTTGCGGATATATTTGATCGAAAGAGGTTGTTAATTATCCTGACCTTTATGCTTGCATTATTTAAAGCATTAATGGCGATACTAATCTTAACGAATCATATACAAGTGTGGCATTTACTTGGTTCTACATTAGTGACTGGTTCCATCTGGGCACTTTGCCAGCCTGCCCGCCAAAGTTTAGCCGTTGATCTTGTAGGCAAGTTCAATGCCATCAGTGGATTAGCAACGATCGGCCTCAGCTTTCGAATAGGAGCCCTTCTAGGCTCCCTAGTGATAGGGTTTTTAATGGAACGGGACGGACCTGGAATAGCATATTGTCTTTTGAGCATAAGTTATGTGGGGGCAGCACTAGGACTTATTCTAGTGATGGTAGATAATCAGTCCACCGAGCGAATTCGAAAATCACTACATGACACTGTTTTGGAATTTCGATCTGCAATAGCAGCGAATTCAGCGATAGCAATAATTCTGCTCATTATCGCAGGCACAGAAATGTTTGGGTTCGCTACTCAGTCCGCATTTCCCAGTATAACAAGAGATGTATTAAATGAAGAAGCCGGCGTGCTTGGGATATTAAATGCCTCTAGGGCCACTGGTGCCATAACTATCATTGTACTTCTGTCATCACTTGCGGAGATACCTAGAAAAGGAACATGGTTACTAATATCGATTGGAACGCTCGGCACCTGTATAGTTCTATTAGGAGCATCAACCGATTTAATTATAACTATTGTATTGATATCTGTAATGGGTGGCATGATGGCATTATCGGACATATTCACACAAGGATTCCTACAAACACTGGTTCCCGACAATCAGAGAGGCCGTGCTATGGGAGTCTGGGTGGTTGGCATTGGAACACAGCCTCTAGGCAATCTTCAAATAGGAGCCCTCATTTCCCTATGGGGAGTTTCTATATCTTTGTTTTCATCCGGCCTTGCTTTAATAATTATCACATTAGGAGTAGCTTCCCTGTACCCGAGATTGCGACGGATTTAACAAAACTACGACAGCGTCAAAAGTATTAGTTGGAAGACCCTATATTTCGACCTCGAATATATGATAGAACAGCAGCCAGTATCACTAAACAGCCGATAATTTTATAAGACATTTGCAGGCCCTTCATGAACACCATGAATATCCTTCCTCCATCATCTGCTGAAATTGCTGAAAGTGAGGGTGCCACTCCCATGGACCCCATTACCCCGGTAACAATCACAGTCGCAACAGCGACTCCAGTGATATTACCTGCATTTCTTACTAAGTTTACAAGTCCTGACACTACTCCATATTGTTCGTCAGAAACACTACTCAAAATAGAAGAGCTATTTGCAGGGTAGAACACACTTATACCTGCCATAGGCAGGGTTAAGCCAACTATTATCATATACAGGGAACTTGATTGACTTAAATTCGAGAGTATAAATATACCCACTGAGGACAATAGTAATCCACCTACCGTAAATTTCCTCCATCCAAACTTATCTGAAAGACGGCCGCTAACGGGGCCGGCAATAATCATGGAAGCAGCACCAGGTACAAAAATAAGCCCCATGAACTGGGGAGAGTATCCACGAACAACCTGTAAATAGAAAGGAAGAAGAAATCGTATAGAAGAATTCCCTATAAAAGCAATAATTTGAGCAACAACACCTAGAGATACTAATTTCTTTTTGAAAATCAGAACATCAATCATAGGAGCTTCTATTCGCAATTCATGCCTGACGAACGCGGTAATTGCAATAACCAAAATTAGCAAGCCAAACCCGACTCTTATTTCTAGCCATCCATACAATGGACCCGCGGTCATAACCAAAAGTAGCGCCACGAGTGATATGGTGGACAACGCGGCTCCAATCCAATCAAAGGAATCTCTACTCTTATTTTTTATGGAAAATTTTTGTGGATCTAATATTGCCATAGCAGTAACTATGGCCAATATGGACATAGTCACAGAAAAATAAAAAATCCAACGCCAACCAAATTCTCCTACTATGAATCCGCCGAGTGCGGGGCCAGCTACATTACCTAGTCCAACGATAGTGACATGCAAGCCAAGAGCTTGGCCTCTTTCTTCTTTGGGAAATGCAGAAACGGCCATAGCCATAGCCGTTCCTTGTGTCATACTAGCTCCTATGCCCTGGAGAACCTTAAAAAATATTAGTGTCCCTACACTTTCGGAAAGGCCCGCGCATAAACCGGCAACAGCAAATAAGCCAAAGCCAATGACAAACACTCGCCGCCTACCAATCATATCTGCGAGTCTCCCCATTGGGAGAAGCAGTGCACCGATAGTGAGTGCATAGCCAATCATTATCCATTGCCCAGTGGGCAAGTCTATGCGGAAATATTCTGAAATAGTTGGTAGGGACACAATCAAAAGGCCAAAGTCAGCTACTGAAGCAAATGTCCCTAGAGCGATGGCACAAAAGGACCACCACTTATAGGCTTTGGAGTCAAACAGTCTTTTACGGAAAGCATTCATCAGTCAGAAGATTTTATGCCTGACAGCAGGCCGACACAAGGCAAATATTGTGAATCCTAAGACATCTTTTAGGCAAAACATTTTGATAACCATTTTTACCTCTATTTTTATTTGACTGATCGGTCCAATCGGTTTACATTATCTATATTGCAAATCAATGGAGGCTCGAATGACAATGAAAGAACGACCGTTCGCCATTCTAGCCAACACCGTTAGACAATCCAGAATCGAAAACAAGATGAGCCAAAGACAACTATCCCATGCCTTGAGCAAAAGTGAAGGCTATGTGGGTCATCTTGAAAGCGGCAAATTCAGACCTACAGTAACGACACTAAAGACGTTATCTATAGTATTGGGATTGTTCTATGGAAGGTTGGCCTTAGCAGCGGGATATATATCTCAAAAAGAACTTGACTTACCTATAGAAGAATCACAATTGGATAGACTTAATGAACTCAAAGATCTCACAAATGATGAATGGAATACGGTCAAAGAATTTGTGGGCATTTTACGCCTGAAACGAAATGGCAAAAACGGAGCGCACAGAACACCCATCACAACTGATGTCCACATATAAATGGATGCGCCTTGCTTGGCGATGGGTATTTACTAACGAGGACGTCAACTAAGTAACCCCAGACGCGAAGCTCCAAATAAGTACATAGTTGCGTAACTTCTATACGGTCTCCATCTTTCTGAGAATAGTTTGGCCGCATCCGAGGACAATGCTGCACTATCTTTTCCGTTTATTAATTTACCCATGGTTTTCTGAATCGCCAAGTCTCCATGCGGAAATCCATCACTATTCCCATATGCTCTAATCAAAAGCAAATTAGCTGTCCACTCCCCCACTCCTCTAATCTTGGTCAATTCACGTACAATGTCTGCCGCCCCCTTATTCTGGAGATTGTCTAAGTCAAGTTCTCCAGAATCTAACCCTCTGGATATATCTAGTATGTACTCAGCTTTACGTCTACTAAACTTTATCTCCATTAATTGCTCAATAGTTGCTGCCGCCACTGTATGTGGTGAGGGAAAGGCTCTGTAAAGTTCCTTCTCATACTGAAAACAAATTCCAAATTTATGAACGAATCTTGCCCTCATGAGGGCAGCAACATCTGTATTTATCTGCTGGCCTAGAATCGAGGACACCAAAGCTTCATACACTGAAGCAGATCTAGTCACTTGAAGACCCTTCAACCGACCTATAATAGAGGAGATATACGGGTCTAAATTCGACAATTTATAAAAGTCTGAGAGATCATTTTCAATAGCCAGCATAAAAGATATAAGCTTCCTGATCTCAATTACTGTGTTCTCTTCCAGAGGTCGGCCATGAATTTCAACCTCCAGTTCTGGTTCCAAAACAGTACCCGTGCACCGGATTTTTACCAAAACAGAGTGATCTTTAATCTCCAGCACACGGATGTAGACACCATTTTCAAAAACATCAGCGGAATAACGAGTCTGAAAATGCATCATACAACCAATAGTTAATTCAAAATCATATGGCGCTTTTGGCTTCAATCTAAAGCAATGCTTTGAACTAATCTTCTGCATCATAAATAAACTTCAACAACTGGTAACTATTAAAATACCGCTATCGGATTCACCGGGGACCCGGTTCCACCAATTACATTCAAGGGGTTAATAGTAATCATAAATTCATAACTCCCTTCAGATTCGCAAAAATTCGCTAAAGGCTCTAACAGAGCGTTATCTAGTAAAGCCACACCGTATGCAAATATGACTGCATGCATTCCCCACGAAAGACCGTATTCGTCTGGATGTGCGTCCATCATATCCCATCCCAGAATGGATATGTCATTATTTCTTACAAACGGGAGGCAAGAGGCGTGTAATCCAGGACGAGGCTCCCCAGGCCCTTTGGCCCAAGTTCCTCCATGATCACTGGCATATGTCTCTCTGCCACTATATATGAAGACTGCATCTCCCGGTTCAATTTTCACTCCTTGAGCTTTGGCCACGTCTTCCAATTCCCACCCATGTATCGGACGATCTAAAGTGACGTAAGGAACGTTCCGATATCTTGGTATATCCAGCAAGACACCTCTTGTGATTATTCCATCACTCCATGCGTCCACCGTTCCATAATTAGCACCTGTAAAACCAAGAGTATCTTCAGGTTTACGACCATCCCACATACCATTTGCATCCCAAACGTGACACAGAGCATCAATGTGAGTGGTAGCTGTGCCATGATAGAGAATCCCATAATAATCGACGGCCGCCCCTGAATCGTTAGGCCTGTCCCAAACAGTAAGATATTGATGTGCGGGACGAGGATTTTCCAACGATGGCTCAACTGGAAATGGCCTGCTCAACGAAACCGTCTGCCCCTTTTTAACCAACCCAGCAGCCCTTTTTCTCTTCTCATCAGTAATTAAATTCATGGCCCCCGCAGCGCCTTTATCTCCCCATCTACCCCAATTGTTCTTATCCAAATAAGAACGTATTTCCTCAAAAGAAGGAACCTTGTGTTCGTTGGAAGACATAACTTCTTTACCTCCAAATAATCCTGTTTACTAACTCAATCGAATTCTCATATGTAAAAATCTACGTGCGCCACAATTAGGCCGTATTATGTCACAATTTATAGCAATCAACATTATCGGTACCTAGCTCCACTGGAATTTTTTATATTGTGTCATCCTGACTTTCCTCCCGGTATATTTTTGCGAATAAACGTCATCAGTTTTTGCACCGACTCTTTCCCAACGCCGAGTAAAGTGAGAAGATACAATGCCCTCGCATCAAACAATTCTTGTAATGATGAATACCTAAAGCTGTGGGTACGTGATCGCTCTCGCTCCACCCCCGTAACCATAAGCAAATTAACCTGCTAGACACTTTTATGAACACTGATGTATAGTCCGAAGATAACCTTAATTTGGATTCAATATTTTCTAGTGAGGTGTCCGATAAACTAATGAATAGACCTAATATATTATTTATCCTTGTGGACGATATGGGTTGGGGCGATGTTAGTTGCCACAATTCCCTGATACGAACACCGGCTATTGACAGATTGATGGCGCAAGGCGTCGAACTCTGGCAACACTACGTACAACCTATGTGTACTCCCACTAGGGCGTCGCTGATGACTGGTCGATACCCAAGTAGATTTGGACCCCACGCGACGGTTCCTTCCAACAGACCTGTAATGCCAGATGGATATCAAACCCTGGCTTCCGTTCTTAGAAACGGAGGCTACGACACCGGCCTATTTGGAAAATGGCATCTCGGATCTACCTCTGGGTCCGGACCAAATGATTACGGATTCAACTATTCCTACGGTTCCCGAACAGGCGGTGTGGATCCCTACAGCCATCGCTACAGAAATGGAGAATACTCATTCTCTTGGCATCGAAACGGCGCCAATATTAACGAGAAAGGTCACGCAACAGACTTAGTGGCAAATGAAGCTATAAACTGGATGGAAAGTCGGACAACTCCCTGGTTCTGCTACGTTCCGTTTACTGCCGTTCATGTCCCTGTAAAATCTACCCAACGCTGGTTGGATAACTACCATTTTGAACATTACGATGACGACCCGTTGAAAGATGCTTCATTCAAAAGATATGCGGGTTACGCAAGCCATATGGATGAAGCCGTAGGCAAAATGGTCGAATCTCTTGAAGTCACCGGCCAGAGAGATAACACCATAATAATTTTCACAACAGACAATGGTGCGATTGGCTCAAATCCACTTCACCAATCGGACGTTTACCCAGGATGGCAAGAAGCTAGCCCACGACTAGGATCTAATCTACCCTTACGGGGCTACAAAGCTCAGCTCTATGAGGGAGGAATGCGAACTCCCACTTTAATAAATTGGCGAGGACATCTAGAGCCCGGACGCATGGAAAATCCTGTACATGTATCTGATTGGATGCCGACCCTGGTAAATCTTGTAGATATGAAGCCAGCTAATGATCCAAAATGGGATGGACAAGATATATGGCCGCTACTAACCGGAGAAGTCACAACTGCCGAACCTAGGGACATTTACTGGAACTTCAGAGCCTCCCAGGGTTTATGTATCAGATCCGGGGATTGGAAGCTAATTGTGAACTCGCAGGGAGATGGGACGGAACGTGCATACGAACTATTCAATATAAAATCAGATCCCTACGAAGAAAACGAGATTAGTGAATCTAATAAAGATAAAGTGGCTGAACTTGAAAAGAAAATAGACGCTCAGTTCGCAGGAGATTACGTAGACGAGCGAAACGATGTTGCAGGATACAATACTGACCCAGGCTATAATTTATCGCCTCGGGCAACATCAATGGGTGATGTTTCTAGGTAAATTAGCAAGGGCAATAGTCGAGTATCTCAGTATTCGAGCATAGTTAGCTAAGTAGAGACTGGCTCGCACGTTGAATTACATCCATTACTATGGAAGGATATACTCCCAAAACGGTCATTACGACCAGTAATACGACCAAGGAGGCTGATG
Source organism: uncultured Dehalococcoidia bacterium (assembly GCA_964595285.1). Lineage (GTDB taxonomy): Bacteria > Chloroflexota > Dehalococcoidia > Lucifugimonadales > JADFKI01 > CAZQPS01. The sequence goes on from CAZQPS010000007.1 coordinate 22,560, forward strand.
CTGACCTGGGAACAGCGATGCGGCTTTCGTCAACAGGCGCAACCATATAAAGCTGCTTAATAACCATAAGATAATAATACAATGATATTAGGCTGGCGAAGATTGCTAATCCCGATAACCACAGGAATCCCTGTGATGCTACAGCACTGAACAAATAGAATTTACTAGTGAAGCCAATAAATATCGGCAATCCAGTCAAAGAAAAGAAAGACGCCGTAAGCACAATTCCTACCAATGGAGATCTTCGGGCTATGCCTGCCATACTACCCACGTCATCTCTCTTAGTAATATTGTAGATTGAAGAAATACACAAAAATACAGCTGCGCTCGCTAACGAATATGCAAACAAATGAAGTAATACCCCATTCAAAACCAGACTAGAGTGTACGAATCCCATTTCACTGTCAGCTCCACCTAGCGCGACTAGCCCCATGATTAAGTAACCTGATTGTCCAATACTTGCATACGCTAGTAATCGTTTTAGATTAGATTGAACTAAAGCGACAAAATTGCCAACAAGCATGGTCAAAACGGATAGAATTATCAACAAAAGTTGCCATTCTTCTATCGCAGGTAAGAAAGCTTCTGTAAAAATCCTAAATACAAGTGCAAAAGCAACAACCTTAGATCCTATAGATAGATAAGCAGTAATCGGCAAGGGGGCACCTTCATAGACATCAGGCGCCCACATATGGAACGGGACCGCAGCTATTTTGAATCCCAAACCTGCTATAACAAGAACTATCCCTAGAAATACTCCTGGTTCCATATATGTGCTTGAACTCAACACACTGTGTATATCCGTGTAATGGGTTGTGCCTAAATTCCCGTATATTTGACTTATTCCGTACAACAAAATAGCAGAGGAAAATGCGCCTAGAAGTATATACTTCACGCCCGCTTCATTGGATTTGGGATTGTACCGATCGTATGCAACTAGCACGTACATACTAAAGCTCAATAATTCAATCGCTATATAGGCAGTTAGAAGTTCACTAGCAGACACCATGAGCATTGATGCTAGGATTGCAAAAAGGAGAATCCCATAATATTCACCTGGATGCTCTAGGTTTCTTCGCACATAATCGGACGACATGACCATGACTAACATGCCAAATGCTAATGCAAACACCTTGAAAATCAGAGAATATGAGTCAATTTGGGCTAACCCTTCATATACAGATTGATCAACACTCCAATGAAAATACAAAACGAATGCTAAAACTCCCAACAAACCCCAGAAACTCAACCACGGAAGAATATTTTTCCTCGCATTTGGCAGGAAAAGATCTAGAGTTAGCACCAAAAAGGCTAATCCTGCTACTAGCGCCTCAGGTAAGAGTAAGATAATATTGCTGTCCATCTGTTAGCCATCAAACCTCATATAAACTTACTGAGAATTTCCTCTGTACTACTGTTAATGATTTTAATAAATGGGAAAGGGAATACACCCACTACCAAAATGCCCAATGCCAATATTCCAGACGATAGAATTTCACTTGGAGATGCGTCAGACTCGATCCTCAAAGGATCTTTGATAGGCCCGAAGAATACCCTGCCAATAAGCCGCAATATATAAACGGCCGTTATAGTGGCTCCAACAATTCCCAATGCTCCCAATATTGGATAAGTATGGAATAAGCCTAGAAACACTAATAGTTCCGCTACGAATCCGCTAAGTCCTGGGAGACCCAGAGAGGCAAGACCTGCCAATACGAAAAATTTTGATGCCTTACTCATTCTCTTGGCGAGTCCATTCAAAGTGTTAATGTCTCGGGTATGAGTACTGGCGTATATAGTACCAACCGCGGCGAACAATAAAGCAGTCATTACTCCATGCGAAAACATTTGGAGAACAGCCCCAGTAATGCCAAGTGGATGCAATGTTGCTATCCCCATAAGAACATATCCCATATGGCTAACACTGGAATATCCTATTACATATTTTAGATCATGCTGCCCCATGGCTGAGATAGCCCCATACAACACGTTGACCGTCCCAAGCACAACCACGACTGGCATCCAAAATTCTGCTCCCTCTGGAAGAATGTACATTGCCACGCGAATGATACCAAACGCCCCTAGCTTCATCAGCACTCCCGCATGAACCATACTTACAGAAGTCGGGGCCGCAACATGTCCGTCTGGAGACCAAGTATGAAAGGGCCACATTCCAGCAAGAATACCGAAGCCAACGACCAAAACAGGAAAGAATATTCGCTGAAAATCAGATGAATAATCCGCCTGCGATAAGGCCTGTATGTCAAATGTTCCTAGGTCCGCCTCAACGAATATAGCAATAAGCCCTATCCAGATTAACACGCTGCCAGCAACTAAATACAATGTTAGTTTCATAGCGCCGTATTCCTTGGTACGACTAAATGTCTTGAATTTGCTACTGCTACCCCATACCCCTATCAAGAGATACATGGGAACTACCGACAATTCATAGAAAAAGAAGAAAAAGAACAGATCCAGGGTGGCGAAAACCCCAAATACTCCTGACAATAACAATAAATAGAGTATGAAGAAATCTTTGTTCCAGGTACTTATATTGCATGAAATAATTGCACCCGTAAACATCACTATTCCGGTGAGCAATATCATCATTACTGCCATTCCATCCACGCCAAAAGAGAGAGATATGCCCAGTTCACCCATGGCCCACGAACCAGGTAATTCTAACCAGTTCCAACTATTGGAAAATCTGAAACCGTCCGATTCAGCGAAATAGAAAATAAAAACGTAAAGGCAGCAAAGCATTACAACGCTACTAAGTGCCAACACTATCTGTTTAATTAATTTCACTCTGACAGACGGTACGACAATTAGAGTCATCGCCCCTAATAGGGGCAATACAACAATCATAAACAAAATATGCGAGTCTAAAAATTCCATCACGCTAAATTCATATTCTCATGCATACCCTTCAACACCTAACCTACAAAAAACCACCAGATGACCATAAGCCCGACGATCCCAATCCCCATTGTCATTCCATAATTATATACGCGCCCAGTCTGAAGTACTCTGACACACATGCCTATAAGCCTTATCCCCAATGCAGATCTGTCTACGATCCCATCGTTTAACACCCTTCTATCAAAGTGTGAAATTAATTTACTAAAAGCTAGCACAATCCTATTTATCAAAAATTGGTAAAACTCATCTATGAAATATTTGTTAAGGAGTACAAGGTAAATTGAAGAGAATTTATGACATAGGTAGTTATTAATCTTCACTCCTCTACAATATATGACCCAGGCAACACCAACACCGCACACAGTCATTAAAAATGACACCACAGCTAACCACGGCTTAAAATGAGAGATTACTACCCCTGTGAGAAACGCACTAAAACTCGGAAGGGTATTATTCCAATTTATGACCATAAGTCCCATAAATACCGTCAAAACTGTAAGTGCTAGAAACGGAACCATCATCACCATAGACGGATCATGAGCCTTATTCGTTCCTGGCATCCTTGTATTTCCCCAGAATACTAATAGAACCAGTCTACCCACATAAAACGCGCTAATCGCGAACCCCAAAATAGCAACAATTGAAAATCCAATATGCCTATGATCAAAAATCTGGACCAGAATTTCATCTTTTGTGAAGAACCCAACAAGGGGTGGTATTCCAGCGAGAGATGCCGCAGCTATGACAAAAGCCGCAGATGTCATGGGCATTAGCCTCCTGAGTCCTCCCATATTTCTTATATCCACCTCATCATCCATGCTATGCATGATATTCCCTGCCCCTAAAAACAAACAGGCTTTTGCAAAGCCATGAACAACTAGATGAAACATAGCGGAGGCAAGGCCAAGAGCACCAAGAGACAACATCATAAGCCCCAGATGACTTATCGTCGAATAGGCCAGAATCTTTTTCATATCTTGTGATACGACTGCTAAACTTGCCGCATATATAAAGGTTATGAGCCCAATAGAACTTATGAAAAGCATAACTCCAGGAATCAACTCAAACATCGGGAGCATTCGAGCCACAAGATATACCCCAGCTGCAACCATTGTAGCCGCATGTATCAAAGCACTAACTGGTGTCGGACCTTCCATAGCGTCTGGAAGCCATACATGGAAAGGAAATTGAGCAGATTTACCCATAGCACCCAAAAACATCAGAAATGACGCAATACTTAATGTACCTTGATCCACCAGGCCTGACTGAGCCATACCAATAATTGTCGAAATATCAAATGAGCCTGTAGCTCTAAACAACAAAATTATTCCTATCAGAAGACCTATATCACCTATTCGGGTTGTTATGAAGGCCTTCTTAGCAGCTTCAGACGCAGACTTTCTCTCCCACCAAAACCCTATGAGGAGGTATGACCCTAATCCGACGAGTTCCCATGCTATGTACAAAAACAGCAGATTATCTGCTAAAACGACACATAGCATGGCTGCGGCAAATAATGCTTGAACGGCAAAATACCAACCATATCTGGGTTCGTGTCGCATATATTCCAACGAATAAACTTGAACCAGAAGGGAGACAGATGTGATTAGTCCCAACATCACGATTGATAGACTGTCAATCGTGATGCCAA
>CAZQPS010000008.1:0-28921 GCA_964595285.1 uncultured Dehalococcoidia bacterium
ACAGGACATAATCCAGTAACCGAAATAGTAATATCTAATTTGGTCACCACTGAACCAAGGATCATTGGGTGGGCCAAATGTCGTATGTATGGACGCGTTCAAAAATGCTATGTCCATGGGTTGCTCGGTGTGGTTAATGAAGGGGTCAAGGGACCGGAACAGAATCCATGCGAGAAATAAAGTGGCGAATATAACCTCACTCGCGATAATAGTGTTTTTGTGAACTATTAGAAATGATTTTAGCTTTTCAATGTTTGAACGTGAGTACAACAGAGAAGCTACAGCCATTGCCGATACTATAAGGAGAATACTTAATGTGCCGTGGGGGACTATGTGATAGATGCTCAGGATCCAGGATGAATAGGCAATAATTAGTAGCCCAAGAGGCTTGGCCAAACTGTACCCTCTATCTGGTAGTCGGGGGAACAAGTAATGTGCCAGAGGAAAGGCTACGAGACCTATCATCTCAATCGCTATAAACCAGCGAAGGGCATCAAGCATCATTTCTATTACACAGGCCTAACAAGATATAGATGTCTAATAGTATTCATTTTTACAGACGTCCCTTCTTGCCCAAAAAAGATATATTTGAAGAGTGAGGGGGAACAAGTCTCGATTACAGTAATTGACTGAGTGTACGAGTCTCCTGCGAGTTTGAGTCCGCACCATTCCAGCGATTTCTTACGCTTTCAAGATTGGACGCTGCTATTGCATTCTGGTTAGTTTCAGATTGCAGCTTGCCTAGCCAGAAGCTATCTCGCACTGATGCTCGTTTTTTTAATCGACTGTCTAGCATTTCCTGACCTTTTTCATATTGACCTGAGAAAAGATATGCTGCGAGTAAAGTGTCTTCAAAAACTTCTCGTTGGGCGTGGCTACCTCCTATTCGAGCTAGCTGAGGGAAAACGGGTTCGAGATAATTTACAGCATCATCATAAGATTTGGAGGCAAATGCATCTATGCCCCTAACTAGAGGAAGAGTTATTTCTCTGACAAGTGAGTCTCCAGTATTAGACAGTTCGATTAGACGACTTGTCAGTTTGTTTGATAATTCTGTATTACCTGCCACGCAGAATGCTAGGGCAGCATGGGCGTCTCTGAATGCCGGTCCTGGAGTGTCAGCCGCAGGAGCTGCTTGGTCTTTTATTTCTTCTACATTAAAAGATGGGTTATATCCTTCATATATTTTCATACGCCAGGCTAATGACGCACTGTCCTGAAGAGACATTGCACTTCGTTCTTTTACGGAAGGACGGATATCTTCCTCATAAATCCTGGTGGCATTCGCGTGTCTGCCTTGTGCTAATTCAAAAAGGGCTTGGTGCCAGGATAAGTGAACGTGAAATGGAGCGCGTTTATCATAACCCTCTAGCCAGGATCCCAGGAATTCACCCCCAGTGATGTGGTTTCCCGTTTCAAAATATACGTGGGCTACTGAATGGGAGGCCCACCCACTTGTGGGTCTTGATAACAGAGATTTTTCTGCTAGATCGAGGGATTCGCTGAGCATCCCCATTTCATGATGGGCAAAGGCATATTGCCCTTGGAATGCCCAGTCATTTCCGTAGTCAGACTCAATGCCCTGTAATAGTGCAAAGAGTTCGTTTGGGAAATTAGTTACTCCTGCCCCACTACAACCTAGCATGTAGAGCCGATTGGCCAAGCGTAGCATTAAAGCATCTAGAGGATATTCGTTCAGTTGCTCTTTTAGTAATGAGAGGGCGTCAGTTCCTTTGCCAGAAACGAAATGATCAACTATTTTGCAATGTCGTTGTTCTCTCATTGTGGCGCTTTTAGCTAGTTGGATTGCATTCTTTGAGCGTTCCAGCGCTTGAGATGTTTTTCCCTGGAGTAATTCCATTATTGCCAATCCGGAAAGTGCTATGGCAAAACCTGGATCCCATTCTATTGCTTGTTGGAATTTTTCGTCCGCTCCGTACCCTTGCTCTAATAGCAAGTCAAGGCCTTCAACATAACTATCTGCAGAATTGGCTGAGGAAGTGGTTAATAAAAGTCCATATCTATCTTTTTTGGTAGAGACACTTGTCATAACATGACTCCAAGGTATTACGTTTTTTGCATAGCTTTTGGCACTGAAAGTACCTATATCATGTTTGGAGGCTAAAGTCGACCTTTTTAGGTCATTTTTCGTAGGAGCTAGAATTGGAGCACACGGCGAGAGTAATAGTGAGGCTCACCGCTTTTACACCCAAAACATTTGCATCTTGTCACTGTGGATATTTTTCGGCTTAATCCAGGTCTTCAAAAAGACCTTGCACATAACTCTGTGAGTCGAACGGGACGATGTCTTCAAGATTTTCGCCAGTTCCCATGTATAGAATTGGCAAGTTAAGTTCTGAGGCTATGCTAAATACAATGCCGCCTTTCGAGGAACTATCGGTCTTAGATAATAAGACTCCGTCGCAGGCGACTGAATCTATAAATGCTTTTGCTTGGAAGAGTCCATTTTGACCGGTTGTCGCGTCAATGGTAACTAGCACTTTCAGAGAATTAACGTTTTGAGAATCCAAGATTTTCTTAATCTTTTCCAGTTCTTGCATTAGATTGAATTTGGTGTGCAGGCGACCAGCAGTATCAATGAGAATCACGTCAATTTGACGAGCTTTAGCGGCCTGTATGGTATCGTATGCGACCGCTCCTGGATCTGCTCCGTATTGATGTGCTATAACATCGATACCTATTTTGTCACCCCATATTTGTAGTTGATCAATTGCCGCAGCTCTAAAAGTATCCGCGGCTCCGAGTATCACACGTTGCCCTGCGTTTTTGTAAAGGTTAGCCATTTTCGCGATATTCGTTGTTTTGCCAGCTCCGTTGACACCAACCATTAAAATGACGGTTGGCTTACCTTCCGGTATGAAGGATTTATTGGAATTAACGGAATCGAGAGTCTTTGTCATGTCTTGCTTTAAGATCGCTAGAATATCTGCCTTAGATTTTGCATTTTCATTTCTAGCTCGAATCCTCAAGTTTTCTAGAAGTTGGTAGGATGTTTTGACTCCAACATCTCCCCCAATCAGTAGTTCTTCTAGATTATCCCACGTGTCTTCGTCTAATTTTTCTTTGCGAAGTATGCTAGCTATCTGTCCGAACCACCCGTTGCGCGATCTCTTCACAGCGGCCTCAATGCGTTTTTTATCTTGTTTGTTGCCTCTGTGAGGATCTTGCATGGCTCTCTAGCTTTACAATATTTTTCGAATAGCGACATTATTCGGGTTTACTATAACACTATACAAGGGGTTGTTGGGCATCCATTTAAGCAAGGACTAATCAGAATTTAAAACCTGCCCCGCGGTCATGAAAGTAAACCAGTTGATTCGTTTCGTATTGTGACGAGGTAGTCCTTCCAAGCTTCTTCTAATCTTGGTCCACCTAATGTATCGGACTTTTGGATGTTAGAAAGGTAATGCTGAAACCCTACTTTGCGGCTATGATTGCTAACTGAGTGTCTCCATGAAGTAAATATATGTGCCATTATTGTTGATCTCCAAATCATGTAATAGTATTCCTGATTAATAATACTATGTCATTCTATTATTCTTATAACATTATGTATAGACATATATAATCATATATAATATTATGTTTTGCGATGTTATTTGATTGGAGTGTTTATATGGAACTCAGAGAGTTAAAAAGTTTTTGTACAGCTGCAAAACTTCATAGTATATCTAGGGCGGCAGAAGAGTTAGGAGTGGGACAACCGACTGTAACTACACACATAAAGAAGTTGGAAGAGGAATTGGGCAAGATGCTATTTGATAGGGTCAGGCGCCCAATTCAATTGACTTTGGCGGGAGAGGGTTTGGCTGACATGGCGACGCCATTGGTGGAAGGTATAGATTCATTGGCTGATATGACCACCGAGGCTGAAAAACGGGGACCTGTTTACGTTGCCTCAACGCCAGATATTATTCCTCATACTATTATCCAAGTGGTTAGCGTGTTTCTTAAGCGATACCCTAATGTTCGGTTGAGGATACGCTCGGGCACAAGGAGAGATGTAATAGACTTGGTTGAGAAAGGAGATGTTGACATAGGGGTAGTCCAACATCCTGAGAATTACGAAGCTCTAGATTTTGAAGGGTTGTTTTTGTACGAACGCGTTTTAATTACACCAGCTAATCATCCTCTGACGCGGGCAACCCTTACGTCTATTGAACAAATTGCTCAATTCCCGCTTATCATGATGGGTATGGGAACATACACGAGAGAGATATTGGAAGAAGAATTTCGTAGAAAGGGTGTTGAATACGATATAGTTGTCGAATTAGATAGTATGGATATGATAAAGAGGTATGTAGCATTAGGGATGGGAATTTCTGTAGGGCCGAGGCTTGCAATTGATCCTCAGGATCGTCGAGATCTCGGGGTTATGAGTTTGGCGAATTTACTTCCAGTGGAACAAGCTGGAATAATTAGGTTACGAGGGAAAAACATTTCTGAACCTACGCAAAACTTCATTTCAGTTATGCGTGACGTACTGGCGCCAGCTAGTTCTACAAGGAAATAGTTCTTCTGAAGGTTTGAAATGATAGAACCAATTGGGTCTATCACAAAATATATGTTCTAGTGAATGCACTTTACAATCGAGAGTTGGCACTAGCGATTTTTAACACCAACTAGGGTGCCTGTAACCAGTATTCGATGATCGTAGACTAACTTAGGTACACACGCAACTAGTGTGATAGTTGAGGCCTCAGAGTTATAAAGGTCAAATTCGTTATGATGAATTATTTGCGTTTTTGTTACAACGTATAGATATATTTGGCCAGTGTTATTTTTGACTTCAACATAAACTGGATCTCCCTCTCTAAGGATATCAGGAATATCTGGGAGGCGTCGGAAAACGTTTCCTTCGCCTTTAATCGGGCTTTCTAAGTGTCCAAAAAGCCAAAGATTCCCTTGTTCTCCTGGATTAGCCGATTCAGGTATATGACCAACTATTTTTTTTGGTGTTTCATATGACAAACTATTATTTAAGTCAATTATCCCCAGTGGTTCGATATTTGATGATATTTTTACACTTGGTATTGATATATATATCGGTGGGGGATGACCTATAGGACGATCAATATTTTTAATGGCTTGGTATCCGGTAGGTAGAGCCCCATTTTCATCTTGAGAATCTCCGGAGTGGAAGTCATAATATTCTCCGTCAGACCAATATGGGTCTGACCAGAATTTTGGATGTATTAGCATGGTCTGGTGTGCAAAAGGCTTCTTTAGTGACTGTGCTGTTGCGGCTGGCATGTCAGCTCGGCTCACTCTTTGGTCTGATAGGTCGGGGTCTAGCGGGTTCAAGAATGTAGAATCGCTGTTATTTTTAGGTCCCAGGCCTACCGGTGGTGAGTGGGCTTCATTTTCAGTATATGTCTTAGGCACATTGGATTTAACGGGAGCGGTTTTGAGAGTACGAAGATCTGATTTATAGAGGATGGGACTTTCATAATTAAGCGATTCTAATTTCGACATTGAGAGCCATACATACGCATAGTATGAAGAGCTGATTCCTAGTGTTAGTATCCCGAGGACTATCAGGCCGACAGCTGCGTACCGAATTTGGCGAGAATTGTTGGATTTTATGTCCACACCTGCCTCTTTTTGTCACGCACCTCAGGCGCACCCCAATCAGCTTAACAAAATGCAATTAAACGTCATACTGCCTCATGTAGGTTCGTCACATGTGCAATTTTGGGCCTAACGATAGTACGTAGAGACTACAGCTATTGGTTATCTAGCTCTAGGAGTGTGCATAGATCCATTTGCTATGGGTTCATTTAGGTACACATCCCCGTTACGAATCTTAATATTAAATCCGCATTCCGGGCTGCTACAAACCCAAGCCTTATAGTGAATCGGGGCTCCCTGGCTTCCAAAATCTGATAGCGGTAGTAAGCTTCCGTCTGAGCAACTGCGGCAACTAGGCCATGTTTGTTCTTCCACGATTACCTCCTCATATCCCACCACCCTGGCGGTAAAACGCGGCAAGTATAGCATCATGAGGAGGTTGTGAACAAGTCGTTCAGAGCTCCATAAGACTCACAATTCTCTAAAATGTACATAATCATGCATTAAGCAATGAATTGAATTTTCAGATGTAATGACTTGCTTAATAGTATGTGTTTACTATCAGTGTGGGTATAATGCCAGTTAGACTATGGATTTTAGTCTCGTGCAATGAGGCTTCTAGAATCAAAATAGCGTATCGATAGGTAGGAATTACATGGAAAACACAAACATGATGTGGAGTTCGGCCGTTTCTGAGGAAACAATACTGAGAGAGGCTTTTTTGGAATGCGCCATGAAAATTAAGAGAGATTTGGGAGAATATGAACCGGATTTACTCATAGCTTTTGTGTCTCCTCATCATTCTGACGACTACAGATCTCTAACTGAACTAACCTCATCTCATTTTGCGGAGTCTCTTTTGTTCGGATGTTCTGGCGGTGGAGTCATAGGGGATGGTCGTGAGATTGAACAGCGTCCGGGACTAGCATTGACAGCTGCAGTTTTGCCGGATGTAGAATTGGTCCCATTTTATATAGAGGACGGATTGCTGCCAGATGGGGACGATCCTCCTGAAAGGTGGGCAGATATGGTACACGTGCCTCAGAGATCCGACGTAGATTTCGTTATATTAGCCGATCCTTTCACTGTCAATAGCGAACAGCTTCTCATGGGTTTGGACTATGCATTCCCCTACGCATCCAAGATAGGAGGTCTAGTTAGCGGTGGCATGCAACCAGGCAGCCACGTGCTATATCTAGGAGATCAGATACACGAGTCAGGCCTAATTGGCTTTTCAATGAATGGGAATGTTGCTATTGATATCGTAGTAGCTCAAGGATGCAGACCAATCGGAGAACCCATGTATGTTACGGCCTGTCGTGGCAATATTTTGCAGGAATTGGACAACGCATCACCTTTGGAGATGCTCAAGGAGATATTTGCTTCACTTAGTGAGGCAGACAGAGAATTGGCGCAGAAGTCACTATTCATAGGTGTCTTGATGGATGAACTGAATGACGCTCCAAGGCAAGGCGACTTTCTTATTCGGAATATAGTTGGGATAGATGGGCAGCAAGGAGCGATAGCCGTAGGGGATAATTTGAAGGAAGGCCAAACTGTACAATTTCACCTGCGTGATGCCCAGACGTCGTCTCTGGATCTGACTACTATGTTGCGACAATATGTATCTTTACAGAATTCCGATCTGTTGTTAGAAGGCTCAAGAGGGGCTCTTATGTTTCAGTGTTTGGGTCGCGGATCATATCTTTATGGTCGTCCCGATCATGATACAGATGCCTTTAAAGATATAGTAGGACATGATATTCCATTGACTGGATTTTTTTGCAATGGCGAAATAGGCCCAGTTGGGGAATCTACGTTTTTACATGGTTACACCACTTCTGTAGGTGTTGTTAGGCCCAAATATAAAGACTCTGGCTCATAGAGATAGAAGTCTCTCCGCAGTGCCTCCCAATATGGCTTTTTTGGACCTTTCGTTAATACTGGCTTCATTGATTTGCCGCAGCAGCCTAGCGGGGCGTATTAGCCCATAATCACTTCCCATGAGTATTTTATTTTCGCCTAGCACATTAGTGGCTATTTGGAAAACCTCTTTTTCATAAAGGAAAGGAGAGGCTGCAGTGTCAAAATAGACGTTCGTCATAGCTTTTTTAACTTCTGGCATTAGTGCATAGAATGGTAGGCCACCTCCCCAATGTGCGCACACAATTTTTGCGCCCGGGAAATTTTCTATGAATTTAATAAGTTTATTTGGCCATAGAGTGCCTTTGCCTCTGTAGGTATGACCAACCGGTTCAGATGAATGCGTGGTTAATATTAGGTCTAATTCTTGCACAACATCCATCATAGGTGCCATAGTTGCGAAGTCCGTGATATCGAAACCCTGAGAATCAGGGTGAAGCTCCCCAACACCTCTAAGTCCAAGACTATGACAGCGTTCTATTTCTGATGTGGCTCCGTCTCCCCAAGCTGGATTCACTCCTGCGAATCCAATCAGCCTGTCTGGAAAACGATTGATAGATTCTATAATGTAGTCATTCGATTCCCGAGCTAGTCCTAGATCGGTCCATCCGATTCCCATAACAACTGATTTTGAAATTCCATCTTCATTCATTGTGTTGATTAAGTCATTCACAGATGCCATTTTCGTATCGGGGGATGGATAAAGCAGTGCGAGGGTCTCGTCTTTAGTCAACAGGATGTTGCGGTCACGTTTTACTTCATCGGAGAATATATGTGTGTGAAAGTCTATTATGGATGACATAGGAAAATGATAACTCGATGTTAAGGCACTTATAGAAAGTACATAGATTGCTTCTATACTTCGAGTAAAGAGTATCACATGCCATGCTAACTACACTATAAGTAATTTTAGGGTTTCAAAATGGCATCAAGCTCTCGGCAAATTTCAAATTTGGATAAGGTATAATGCGAATAAAGTTCCTAGATTGAGACATTGAACTCATACGCAGCCTTTATTTATAAGGAGACCACAAAATGCCAAAGGATCTTGATTCAACTTCTGATAAGCGGAACGACGAACTATATAGAGACAAACTTACAAAATTACAGTATGAAGTCACTAGAAATAGTGCTACAGAACGGCCGTTTACTGGCGAGTATTGGGATGCAACTGATAAGGGCGTCTATTTATGTGTATGTTGCGGTGAAGAGTTGTTTTCTTCTGACACAAAATTTGAATCTATGTGTGGCTGGCCGAGTTTCTATGCACCCATGTTGGATATTCAGATATCTGAAGCAGAAGATATGTCCTTTGGTATGACTCGAACAGAAGTTAACTGTGAGACGTGTGGCGCCCATCTGGGTCATGTGTTTCCAGATGGACCTCCACCGACCGGTTTAAGATATTGTATAAATTCTAATTCTTTACAATTGCGTAAAGACTAGACAGCGTTTGAAAAAGCAGGCCCGTGTTTGTCTACTTCATCATGTCGAATACTGGTATGAACCGAGCTCTTACTACGGACTGTGCGTCTGTATCAGTTGATGCATATATTGGTTGCTTTTCGTCTATGTCGTTTTTAAGATCATAAAGCTCGCCCGTTTCGTATAGGTTCCATTCTGTGTCTCGTACGAATCGAATTCTAGCTCCTTGGCGACTGCTCATAGGCTCGAAATGGAAGAACATGTACTCTCGGGGTGTTCCCTTTTCTCCACATAGCTGTGAGTAGAAAGATTTTCCATCAATGTGAAAGCCCTCCGGAAAGGACAAGTTTGTCGCCTCAAACATTGTAGGCAGAAAATCAGTAGCCTCCACCATATCCGACTGAGTAGACCCTGAGGGAATTGTTCCTGGCATACTGCATATGAGAGGCACATGCGTACCACTATCTGCCGTTTTGCCCTTTCCCCCACAGATCTCGTTATGTTCGTGGACAAGCGAACATACGTCATGGGGACTTCCATTATCACCTACATAAATTATTAAGGTTGTTTCCCGTAATCCATTTTCATCCAAGTAATCCAACAATCTTCCAATTACTTTGTCATGGTATTCGACCATGTCTTTGTAGAATCTGGGATCATCGGAACTTTGGTCACCTTCTAGTTCAGCCCACGTTGTTCCTCCACGTGAGTGATTTGAGGGTGGATCGTAAGCATCCCATTCAAGGCTGTCAGGAGTAGGCTCATGAGGTTTATGGGTGGCGGCCATTGGCCAGTAAACAAAGAAGGGATCCTCCTCTTCCTTCTTCCTGTCCACAAAATCTATGATGTAGTCGCAGAATATATCCTCACCGTATTGGCCTTCTGTATCGTTCCTGTATTCTCCATTTTGATAAATGACAGGGTTTTTATATCGCGACCCTTTTTCCTCTGTATGATGTGCGTGCCATACACAAAATTCGTCAAAGCCGGAATCTTCAATTTTTTGACCTTTCGACCGCATTTCCGCATTTTCATCCTTAGGCTCGTATGAGAAAAGTTGCCATTTCCCAGATATGCATGTGTTGTAACCGGCATTGGTAAACAGGTGTCCAAATGTAGTTTCGTCAGGTTTGAGTAATCCAAACCCAATGTAGTTTCGAAAGTTATATTTTCCTGTCATCAATGCTACTCTGGTTGGCGTGCATAATGGCATCACGTGAGCGTTTTCAAAGCGCATGCCCTCAGATGCTAGATGGTCAATCCGTGGAGTCCTGTATGATGTTCCTCCGTTGGCGCCTATTACTTCGTATCCTAGGTCATCCGACATTATTAAAATTACATTTGGTTTTTTTGGGGCCATTGTTCCTCCATTCATTTCTTTGCAGGTATTAAATTATTTGCACTTTATGCGATCCTATTTATTGAACTACGCATAGTCCCTCACCATATGATAATAGCTCCGATGGTATCATTTCGCAAAGATATTGTCAGTTTGCATAGTCGTTGTTTCAGCTCAGCTCATTAGGATATTTTATTGACATTAGAAAATAAATAAGGTACGTAATGTGCAGTACGAAGAATATTTTTTTAAAACAGTTTTTACTTACATATAACATCGTTAATAATGCTTATTAATGCCGTCGTCTAGAAGTATTGACGGTTCTAACTGGAGAACAAGAAAAGTGGGTGAACATATGGAAATCGGATTCGGAGTACCTAGTCGAGGGCCTCTCGCAACCTTGGATAGTATTGTGAAAATGACGCAGGCGGGTGAGGAAATGGGCTACGATATCGTAATGGTGAGTGACCATGTTGTAGTTCCAAAGACTATAGATTCAAAGTATCCGTATAGCGAGACGGGAGAATTCACGAGTAGTGCATCAGGGGAATACATGGATCAACTCACGACGCTTAGTTATATGGCGGGGATGACAAGTAGAATAAGGTTGCTAACTTCCGTTATGGTGCTCCCTCATAGAAGTCCAGTATTAGCTGCAAAGATGCTTTCTACGATAGACGTACTATCTGAGGGCAGGTTAATAGTTGGGTGTGGGATAGGTTGGTTGAAAGAAGAATTTGAAGCTATTGTGGCTCCGGCTTATGAAGAGAGAGGAGCGGTTGCGGATGAATATCTGAAAGTGTTCAAGGAATTGTGGACTAATGAAAATCCCAGTTATGAAGGTAAATATTGTAGTTTTTCCGATATAACATTTGCACCTAGACCTGTTCAGACTCCGCATCCACCATTATGGATAGGAGGAGAGAGTCCTCCCGCGTTAAGGAGAGCTGCTGCCTTGGGTGATGCCTGGTATCCGATATGTAGTAATCCTCGTTTTCCAGTAGGTACTTTTACTCAACTTGCTGAATATATGGAAAGAGTTAGGGATAATGCCCGTAAGATAGATCGTGATCCTGACACTATGGATTTCGCCTACAGTGTTAACTGGAATAATGAGGTTGAAGCGCAGATAGTTAATGGTGAACGTAGACTGCTGACTGGAACACCTGGCCAGATAGTTGAGGACATAAAGAAGTTAGAGGATATGGGCGTTCGTCATTTGACATTAAATTTGCAGGATGACACGATCGACGGAACTTTAAGCAGGATGGACAGATTTGCTGAAAAGATAAGAAATTTGATTTAGACCCAACTACGGTATCATTCAAAATAAAGGGAATCATGCGGAGATGTTAAATAATATGGAATCTAAATTACAGGCCTTGCCTGAGGATTGGGATAGTGCCTTGGCTATTGTGGCTCATCCCGATGATTTGGAATATGGATGTGCAAGCGCGGTTGCTCGCTGGGTGTCACTTGGAAAGAAAATAACTTATGTCATGGTGACAGATGGTGAGGCAGGTATAGATTCTATGACACCAAGTGATGTGGCTCCATTAAGACGTAAAGAAGAGCTTGATAGTGCTGCTGTCGTTGGAGTAAAAGATGTTGAATTCCTTGGCCTAAAAGATGGCGTTATAGAATATGATCTTGCTCTTAGAAGAAGTATCTCACGAATGGTGCGCCAATATAAGCCAGATGTACTTATCACAAATAATTTCGCCATTAAATTTCCAGGCGGCAGATTGAATATGGCGGATCATAGGGCTGTTGGCTTAGCCGTTCTAGATGCGGCTAGAGATGCTGGGAATAGATGGATTTTCACAGAATTATTGGAAGAGGATCTAGATCCTTGGAATGGCGTCAAAAATGTTTTTATAACAGGATCTCCTGATGCTCAGCACGCAGTGGATGTGACGGACTTTATAGACAAGGGTGTAGAGTCGCTGGAAAAACATCGTGTTTATATAGAAAATCTGGGTACTGATTTTGATCCCGATAGTTTTCTCACATTTAATGCCGCAGCTGTTGGTGAGAGATTTGATTGTGATTATGCTGTCGCATTTGAAGTATGGGATATTTAGCCTACATAGATAACCAGTATTTAAATTTGAAGTGGAGCGTAAATGAAAGCAGTTTACATAACAGAACATGGTGGCATAGAGGCTTTGACCTATGGTGAAGTTCAAGATCCAGAAGTTGGGCCCAATGATGTAAAAATAAGAGTGAGAGCATGTGCGCTCAATAGACTGGATTTATACACAAGAGCGGGGGCCAGAGGTACACGGATCAATTTTAATGGACCTCATATTTTGGGAGGGGATGTATCAGGGGATGTAGTAAGTAAAGGAGATGAAGTCACAAGGTTTTCTGTTGGGGATCGTGTGGTTGTGAATCCTAGGATTACGTGCAGACAATGCCAGTATTGTGTGGCAGGCGAGGATGAATTTTGCACTAGACCGGCTATGTTGGGATCTACGATAAATGGTGGATATGCTGAATATGTTTCTTTACCGGCAACTAGTGTGCTCGCTATTCCTGATTCTTTGTCTTATGAAGAGGCAGCGTCTTTGCCTACGGTATTTTTGCCGTGTTGGACTATATTAATACGTAAGGCTAATCTCAAACCTTGGGAAACGGTCCTGATACCATCTGCTTCTAGTGGTGTTGGGAGTGCGGCAATTCAAGTTGCTAAGAACGTTATCGGCGCGACCGTTATTGCAACTACTAGTTCGGAGGATAAGGCAAAGAAAGCTTTTGCTTTGGGAGCAGATCACGTAATTAATTACAATGAAGATGATATTGCAGATAGCGTAAAAGAATTCACTAGTGGTGCTGGTGTGAATGTCGTGTTAGATCATGTTGGAGCGGATTTCTGGCCTGCTGCTACAAAATCACTTAGTATGGGTGGCAGGTATGGTATATGCGGTGTGACAAGTGGTTATAAGACGGAGCTGCAGATGGGTTTGATGTTTCTCAAATACCATACTGTGTTTGGTGTTTTCATGGGTCGCAATGAAGATTTGCGTCAGATAGTCCATTCGGTTGACCAGGGAGACATACACGGCGTTATATCTGAAACATTTCCTCTAGATAGAGCTGCTGACGCCCACGAAACAATGGAGCAAACTAACTTTTTTGGTAAATTGGTTCTGACTGTTGATTGAAGTAGTCATGGAATGGACTAGTGTTGGTTTGTGTGCAGTTATTTAATTGGACTCTGCAAAAATCGTTAATTCACTGGCACTGTCTGGAAGCACTTGGAAGGTTTCTAGAAATTCTATCAAGGCTGATTGATCTTCCAAAGACATCGAAGTAAATGCGTCGCGATAGGGTTTAGCAGCGCCACCGTGCATTAGTATCGCCTCGGAAATAAGTGTTGCTCTGCCATGGTGCATGTATGGCGGCTCACTTACAAATCCCCACAATTTTCTAGTTAACCATTCTTCAGTGGGTATGTTACCCTGTTTCAGCTTTTCGTTATTCAGCATCTCTCCCATATCATGTCGCTTGAGATCTGTGAACGCAGGAACCATAACAACTCCATCGCTGTTACGTCTAAGTAATGGTTGTGGACCTTCTTTAGTCAAATCTACCGAAAACGAGTGAGTGACGTCTTGGACTCTCAGATTGCCAGGAGGGTTGAAAGGGTTAGGTTCTGTAAATATAGGATCATAAAGAGGAAGCTCTGGTATGTGACAGGTAATACATCCCAGATCGGAAAAGAGACGATCTCCCTTTTTAATAGCTGCTGAAGTTTTTGGATCTTTTGAGAAAACCCGTCCGGGCACAGGGAGAGTAGCCTGAAATACTGTTATGGCTGTGATGTCTCCGACCGTGAGTTCATTAACTATACCGTCAGAATCAGGATCTAGGTCGAGTCCAAATCTTTCGGCAGATTGAATCCCATGATGGTGATTCATAGCATTATTAGTAAACTGGCGTAGTGAAATCACAGCTCCTTTTTGATGGAAAGGTTTAATGATTAAGTCTGTATCTACGCCTTCTATCATACTAGTGTCGATAGACCCGTTTGGATGCGCTATTATCTTTCCAAAAAATACGCTTTTAGTTATCAGGGTCTTTGTGACTTGCGTGCCGGTGATTTTGGATTCTTGTAGTGCCTGCGTTCGAATATCGAGTAAATCAGATGTCATTTCTCTGGCTAAAAGTTCTATGTAACCAGATCCGAACATACCGAGAGTGTTTCTTTCATTTGCGACTGTAGAAAGAGTGTGTTCTTCGAAATCGTCCCCTTGACCACCATCAAAGTCAATAAATGGTAAGCGTTGTCCCAAAACAAAAACGTTAGCGACGTTGTCCCCGCCTCCACCTACGCCAGGCATATTATGGCACCCAGCACATGAATTTGCGTCAGGTCCAGATATACGATTGAAATTTTCTGGGGAATCTCGACTTTCCCGAGAGTCCCCAGTGCCGGTAGACGAGGGCCTTCCCGCTCCATCTAAAGTGTTGAAAGAAGCCTTCATCAATAACTCTCCGGTTGAGAGTAAATCTTTTAGTGTAAGGGTTCTGTTTTCAATGTCTGCTTGGTTTAAATGGTGGCGAAATGCCGGTCCCTCACCTATATGTGGAGAAGGATTATCAGATTCTATAGAATTGCACGTTATCACGGATATGATCAGAAGCGTACTGATCATAATTGATATTATGCTTTGAATCCTCCGCATCTATTTGTAAATCCTTTGCCCAGGCGGACCATTGTTATACAGCCAAGTTAAGGTCTTTCTAGGCCGGTTCTAATCTTTTGAAATCTAGAAGATGTTTTTTCGATACACGCCGCCAGTGGTAGTTTAATAGAGTAATTGACTTAATTATAGCTGTAAAAAAGGCTATTTTAAGAGTATGTATCCTAAATGACTATCATGAGTTAACAAGCTGAGCAGCCCGTACTCGCTGGTTGACAAATTCTCCAAAAGGACCTAGATGTCAGCCCTAGTATTTTTTAATTAAGTTATTGGTACGATATTGACTCTCAATTCATGAGAGGCATCCGGGCGAGCATATTCGTAATATATAAATAATCGGTCATCTACGGTGACTGCATCTGCATACCTTAGTGCACCCGTGGAGTGAGGCGAGGATAAAGCAGGAGAATCCTCGCTTAGCTTATAGAAATTACGCATATCCATAGTTATGGCGATTCCTGTTCTATCTTCGTAAGTTTCAGAAATATCTGAGCGTCCGCTGTAAAGAACAGTAAAGCATGGTGGAGTGTAAATTATTGTGTCGACGCGTGTCAGTTTCTTATCCCATCCGTTCCCAGGAGGGATAACTTCTCCTTGGAATGTGAATTCGGTGCCATTGCTACTTATCGCAAGACCGGATGTGCCTATGCCCAAGTCTGTTGCGAATATGTTTCCGGTGCCGTGTAAATCATTGTGTGTGGCGTTGGGCGGAAGAAGTTCTTTCGGCGCATAATGGATGAACAAATAATATATTCCACCAATTAAGGCTATGTAAGGATCCTTGATACCTTCTGAATCTAGTTCATCTGAACCGTAAATCAATTTCTTTCTTGAAGGGTCAAAATTGGATGGATGATCCGCCTCCAACATAGCAAGATCCCATTTCCTGTTGGTTGTATTGATGTAACTGATGTACAGGCGATATAGACCTTCAGGAGTTTTAATTAGAGAAGCACCCTCGATCGATTCTGAATTGTCAAATTCAGCCTTATCCGCTTTCCAAATCTCCTTAAATTCAAAGCCATCCGTGCTTTCAAGGATGTGGCACGTGCCACCCCTGCCTTCAGTTATAGGTTTTCTAGAGCGATAAAAGAGGAAGAATTTTTGATGGTGCGCATCATATATAGCACTACATCCACCAGACCAAAACCCTTGAGAGTTTCCTGGGGGTTCTACAATGGTCATACCCTCTTCCGGATTGAATCCCGACCATATTCCCCATTGTTTCAAGCCTTCCGATTGCGACATTCTACATCTCTCTTTGAGATTACCTTTTGCTTATTCGTGTCTCCCAGGATTTCTTTGCATTACAGTACTATATTTTAGCTTAATCTGAGTACACGTTTTCAGCGGAAGGTCGCATGCCAAGGTTTGCTCTTACTTCGGGGTTGACTACAGACATAGGCCACGCTCCGTTGAGCAGTCTGGCAGCCTCCTGGCCGACCCTGAGAGGAGACCTAATTCGGGAATTCATTGAATTACCAGCCGAGTGTGGTGTTGCTATTACATTATCCATTTTTAGCAAAGGGTTATCAGGTGATGTGGGTTCTTCTTCAAACACATCAAGGCCGGCTCCTCTAATCTCACCTTTTTCTAGAGCTTCTGTTAGCGCTTTCTCATCTACAGTCGGTCCTCTACAGGTGTTTATAAAATATGCGGTTGGTTTCATAGCCTTGAAAAAATCAGCATCAATGAAATGACGCGTCTCATCATTCAAAGGAGTATGGACAGATATGAAATCGGAATCTGCTGCTAATTCTTGTAAGCTGGCTACTGGGCGTACCCGATATTCTTTGGTGATCCAGGGCGGGCAATAGGGATCATATGTAATAACTTCCATTCCTAACGCCTGGGCTTTGCGGGCGGTGGCCCTGGCAATATTTCCGAATGCTACTAGGCCAAGAGTTTCTCCGTCTATAGAAGCCATGGGCATCATGGCGCTGCGGGCGGCTCCCCATTGACCTTGTTTGACCAAGTTATTAAGAATGGTTAGTTTTTTTGCACAAGCCATTATCATCAATATGGCGTGATTGGAAACTTCCTCAGTGCAAAAACCGGCACAATTTACGACCATGACATTATTGTCGGTAGCCGCGTTGTGATCTATCTGGTTAAATCCATGGCTGGAGACTATTATGGCTTGCGCTTGATCTATTTCATCAATAACTTCCTTTGGCATCTCAACACCGCCGTTGAGGATAACATCAGCCCCTTTGATGGCTTCAATTATTTCACCTTGCGTCTCGACGATATTCACGTCTAGCTCATAATCCATGCCTTCTAGCCCATGTTCTATAAGTTCTAAGTCGGGGGCGGCTTTGCCAACAAATGCAATTCTCTGTGTCATAATGCCTCCTACTAACTAATATAAAGGTTCCCTGTAAATTGCCGGGTATCACTGCTCACACCCAAAGGTCCTATCTTGTGGGCTCATTATACTGAAAGGGGCTTTCTTTGTCTCGCTTATGTGGTTAGGATCTAGGTAGAGCGCCCTTCAATACCGGCCGCAATGCGGTGGTGCCCATAAGATATTCATCCACTCCACGTGCGGCCTCTCGGCCTTCGGCTATAGCCCACACAACTAGAGACTGGCCTCTTGCCATATCCCCAGCAGTGAATATTCCTGGGATATTAGTCATCTTATTTTGGTCGTTTTTTACGTTCCCTCTGTCGTCCAATTCCACATTAAGGTCTGCCAAAAGTCCTTCTGGATTCGGATGCATGAATCCTAATGCCAAAAGGACAAGATCCACTTCTATCTCAAATTCACTGTTTTCAATTCTTACCATGCTGGGGCGGCCATTTTCGTCTGATGATTCCCATCTCACACGGACTGCATGTAACTTTTCCACTTTCCCTTGCTTTCCAGAAAAATGAGTTGTGAGAATGTCATAATCTCTTATTCCACCTTCCTCTTGAGAGGAAGAGGTTTTAAGAACCATAGGCCAATATGGCCATGGGTTACTATCAGACCGTCTTTCTGGAGGTTCGGATAGCAGTTCATACTGGTATACTACTTCAGCCCCTTGTCGATGTGAGGTTCCGAGACAATCTGATCCCGTGTCTCCACCTCCTAAGATCACAACGCGTTTGCCCTCGGCAATAATGGGGTTCTCTATTTCACTATCGTCGTTAGCATTTCTCAGGTTTTGTTGTTTGAGAAAGTCCATGGCGAAATGAATACCATTCAACTCTCGCCCAGGAACAGGGAGGTCTCTTGGTATAGTGGACCCTCCAGCCAGTACTACTGAATCGAAGTTTGTTAGAAGACTGTTACTCGGATATTCTTCCGTGCCGACATGGATTCCAGTTTGAAACTCTATGCCCTCTTCTATCATTTGATTAACTCGGCGTTGAACTACGTCTTTTTCCAACTTGAAGTCTGGTATTCCCAGGCGAAGTAATCCTCCGATGTATATATCTTTTTCAAAAACAGTTACGCTGTGTCCGCGGCGATTTATCTGCTGAGCTGCGGCCAAGCCGGATGGTCCACTTCCAACTACTGCTACTTTCTTTCCGGTTCTTTTGTTGGGAATATTTGGAGTTATCCAACCCTGATCCCATCCATGGTCTGCTATCGCTTTTTCTATGTGCTCTATACTAACTGGGTCCTGATTGACTGCTAACGTACATGCGGCCTCACATGGTGCCGGACAAATGCGTCCTGTAAATTCAGGAAAATTATTAGTACTATGCAAACTTGTTAGTGCTTTTTCCCATTTACCCCTATATACCAGATCGTTCCAGTCGGGTATTAGATTCCCTAAAGGACAACCAGTGTGGCAGAATGGCACTCCGCAGTTCATGCAGCGAGCACCTTGTTCTTTTGATCGTTCTTCGTCCCAAGTAGTATAAAACTCCCCGTAGTGCTTCAGGCGTTCTGCAACATTTTGGTGGGGTTGAGTTCCTCGTTTGAATTCTTTAAATCCCGTAGGTTTACCCATATTAAACTCTCATGTAGCCTTTTCTTTACGATTGCCTGTCGCTACACGGCTCCTTTGCTTTTACTTCTTTCTTCTAACACTCGTTTGTAATCGTGCGGCATTACTTTAACAAATTTGGTCAGCATATTGTCCCAGTCTTCCAATATTCTCTTCGCATTGGCACTGCCGGTGTACGTATAATGCTCTTCTATTAGTTGGCGCAAAATAGATATATCCGATATAGATACTATTTTCTCATGGCCAACCATACCCATGTTGCATAGATTTTTGAATTTATTGTGCTCATCTAATACAAAAGCCTCTCCCCCACTCATTCCCGCTGCGAAATTACGGCCAGTCTGACCTAGTACAACGACTTTCCCTCGTGTCATATATTCACAACCGTGATCTCCAACACCTTCTACTACGGCCTCAGCTCCACTATTACGAACTCCAAATCTTTCTCCTGCTATTCCTCTGATGAAGGCTTTACCGCCCGTCGCACCATAAAGTGCTACGTTTCCGATCAAAATATTTTCTTCTGGGCAATAGGTTGATTCCTCAGGTGGAGTTATAATTATTTTTCCTCCGGATAAACCCTTACCAAAGTAGTCATTCCCATCCCCTTTTACTTTCATTGTTATTCCTTTCGCAAGGAAAGCTGAAAAACTTTGGCCTACAGACCCATTAAAGTTTACGGTGATGGTGTCGTCGGGTAATGCTTTCTCTCCATATCGCTTGGCAACTTCATGGCTTAATGTTGTACCAACTGTTCGATTCACGTTACCGATTGACATGTCAAACGCGATAGGCTCCTGTTTATTTAAAGCTTTCTCCGACTTTCTAATTAATTCTTTGTCAAGGGCACGGTCAAGTCCATGATCTTGAGATTGAACACGATGTGTCGCTACTGAATCTGGAACCTTTGGCATATGAAGCAAATTCGCGAAATTAAGTCCTTTCGCCTTCCAATGTAATATTGCCTCTTTGGATTCCAGTTTATCCATACGTCCTACCATGTCGTCAATTTTTTTGAATCCCAAGGTAGACATTATTTGGCGTAGTTCTTCTGCCACGAAGAAAAAATAATTTATCACGTACTCAGGTTTTCCTGTGAACATTTTTCTGAGTTCTGGATCTTGAGTTGCTACACCGACAGAACAAGTGTTGAGGTGGCATTTTCTCAGCATGATACATCCCAGCGAAATTAAGGGAGCAGTTGCCATACCAAATTCCTCGGCACCCAACAAACACGCAATTGCGACATCTCTTCCAGTCTTCAATTGTCCATCTGTTTGAACGACTATGCGCCCTCTCAGGTCATTTAATACTAGTACTTGCTGAGTTTCTGCCAGACCAAGTTCCCATGGAAGGCCTGCGTGTTTAATCGATGATTCCGGCGATGCTCCTGTACCACCACTGTCGCCACTGATTAATACTACGTCCCCGTGGGCTTTGGCTACACCGGCCGCGATAGTTCCCACTCCTGCCTCAGCGACTAGTTTTACTTGTACGCGAGCTTCTGGATTGGAATTTTTCAAATCATGAATTAATTGTGCTAGATCTTCTATGGAATATATATCGTGGTGAGGTGGAGGTGATATAAGTTCTACCCCCGGGGTCGAATTTCGGACCCATCCGATGTATTCATCAACCTTATGCCCTGGCAGTTGTCCTCCTTCACCCGGCTTAGCGCCCTGGGCCATCTTTATCTGTAGATCGTGAGCGCTTGATAGATAATTTATCGTTACACCGAATCTTCCAGAGGCCACTTGTTTAATAGCACTGTTCCGGAGATCGCCGTTGTCATCTGGGGTGTATCGATGCCAATCTTCGCCTCCTTCTCCGGTGTTACTGCGAGCCTGCATTCTATTCATGGCAATTGCTAGGGCCTCGTGGGCTTCCCGACTAATCGACCCTAGAGATATTGCCCCAGTCGCAAATCGCTTTACGATTTCTTTGGCAGGTTCTACTTCGCTAAGTGGTATCGAGTTGTCAGATTCTCTGAAGTCTAGAAGACCTCTTATGGTACAAAGCCTCCTATTTAGAGTATCTGAGAAAGTTGAAAATTGTTTGTATGATTCCCAGGAATTAGTCTTAGTTGCATGCTGGATTTTTGCAATTGTGTCCGGATTCCACATATGGAATTCGCCATCTCTGCGCCATTGATAGACTCCGCCAGACTTAAGGTCGGATCTCTCAGATGTCCCTATGTCTTCATAGGCTTCTGCATGTCTTTTTAGAGACTCAGTCTCAATATCATTAATACCTATCCCACCTATCCTAGAGATGGTCCAACTGAAATATTGATCTATAAAATCTTGATTGAGCCCCACGGCTTCGAATTGCTGAGCGCCCCTGTAACTTTGAATAGTAGAAATGCCCATTTTTGACATTACTTTAAGGATGCCCTTGTCTATTGCTTTTATGTAGTTGGCTTCTGCTTGTGGATATTCTATATTGGCCGAAAGTATGTTGTTTGAAGTAATCAGATTGGATAAAGTCGCAAAGGCAAGATATGGATTAATAGCCCCCGCCCCGTAGCCTATGAGAAGTGCAAAATGTGAGACTTCTCGGGGTTCTCCTGATTCAACGACTAGCCCGACTTTTGTCCGGTTGCCGGTCCGGATGAGATGATGATGGACTGCCGAGGTTGCAAGCAAACTTGGAATGGGAGCGTAATCTTTCTGTATGCCACGATCAGATAGGATTAGTATGCTGCACCCTTCAGCAACCGCCTGACTAGCTTCTGCACATAAATTCTCGACGGCTAGAGACATGGTTCCTTCGTCACCAGTTTTGAACACTGTTGATAAGGTCTTGGCTTTCAGGTTGGGGATGTCCAAATTCTTTATAGATGATAATTCTGTGTTTGTGATGATTGGTCTATTTAATCGCAGTTGTCTACAATGTTCCGGTGTTTCCTCAAACAGATTTTTTTCTTCCCCTATAGTGGCCGACAAAGATGTTACCAATTCTTCTCTTATAGCATCTAGGGGAGGATTGCTAACTTGTGCGAATAGCTGCTTAAAGTAGCTGAATAAAGTTGGCGTTTCGTCTGACAGGACAGCTAGTGGGATATCGTTCCCCATAGATCCTGTTGGTTCACTCCCTAATACAGCCATAGGTTCCATAATCATGTGGACATCTTCTGTCGTGTATCCGAAGGTTTTCTGTTGCTCAAGTAAATCAACAGGTTCGTTTTCCGGTAGATTTACTGGGGCGGGAAGTTCTGAAAGATTGATTTGATTATTTTTCAGCCATTCCCCATATGGCTGTTGAGATGAAAGGCTTTCCTTTAGTTCGTCATCATCTATTAGTCTGCCCTCTTTAGTGTCCAACAAGAACATTTTACCCGGCTCAATCCTTGCCTTGTATAAAACGTTTTCGTTTGGAACAGACAATACGCCAGTTTCAGATGCCATGACGAGAAGATTATCAGTTGTTACAAGGTAACGGCATGGCCTGAGTCCATTTCGGTCTAACACTCCGCAAACTTGCGACCCATCTGTGGCTATCATGAGAGCAGGCCCATCCCATGCCTCCATCAGAGATGAGTGATATTCATAGAAATCACGCTTGTTTTGTTGCATAGGGAGATGATCCCCCCAAGCTTCGGGAATCATCATCATCATTGAATGCGGCAGAGATCTGCCAGTGGCTAGCAATAGTTCTAGGGCGTTGTCAAAACTTGCCGTGTCACTTTGAATCTCTTCGCCTATCACAGGGAGAAGTTTCTTGATGTCTTGTCCAAAGGCTTTGGAGGTAAAAACGCGTTCTCGCGCGGCCATCCAATTTATATTGCCACGCATGGTATTTATCTCGCCATTGTGTATGACAAATCTGTAAGGGTGTGCTAGCTTCCATGTGCCCAACGTATTGGTACTAAATCTTGAATGTACCAGAGTAAACGATGATATGACTCTGCTATCAGCCAAATCCTCGTAAAAATGTTCCAGTTGGGGCGCAGTGATTAAACCTTTGTAAACTATTCGATTGGATGACAGGCTGCATATGTAGAAGCTGTCTTTTTCAGAAAAATGTGAAGACTCAATCTCATTTTCAATTCTTCGCCTAATAACATATAACTTTGACTCGAAATGTGTCTCGCTTGACGTATTCTCAGATGAAGATATGAAGAACTGACTTATTTTTGGCATCACCGAACGGGCAAGAGGGCCTATTTCATTCGGGTCTACAGGCACATTTCTCCATCCTAAGAATATTTGACCTTCGTCTTTTACTACTCGCTCTATAATTTCTATTGCATCTGCGTTTTCTTTTGGATCTTGAGGCATAAAAGTCATGCCAATAGCATAGCTTCCTTGCTCGGGGAGATCCCATCCTAATCTTGTGCATTCGTTGACGAAGAAACTGTGCGGTATCTGGAGAAGAATACCTGCTCCATCCCCAGTGTCCGGATCCGAGCCCCTCGCACCTCTGTGTTCTAAATTTCTGAGTACTTCCAATCCCTGTTGTACGATGGAGTGGGATTTAATCCCTTTGATATTGGCAACCATACCTACTCCGCAGGCGTCATGTTCCAATGCGGGATCGTAGAGTCCTTGTTTCTTTAAGCTAGGGATGTATTGAATTGACATTATATTTTTGCCCTTGACAGTCGTCATTAAACGAGTTTTGGTCTATGACCAACTGTGTGATTTTATGCGAGCTATTCCTTTAGTCCATTTATTATTTCTTAAAGGGACGGCAAGTATTGCTTTATTTCATGGTCAGCAATTTGCGTGTGATAATTTTCCCATTCTAGTTTCTTATTTTGTATAAAACTGTTGAATACGTGATCACCAAGTGCCTTCTTAACTAAATCGCTTTTTTCTGTGATTTGTAGTGATTCCCAAAGGTTGCCCGGAAGTGACTCTATTGCAAGACGATTTCTTTCATTTTGATTCATAGTTGTCACGTTAATTTCCATAGGTGGTGGTAGATTATAGCCCTTCTCTATACCTTCTAGTCCAGCCGCCAGCATCACACTGAAAGTCAAATACGGATTGCAAGCAGGGTCTGGGGCTCTGTATTCTATCCTTCGTGATTCTTCACGTCCTCGTTTATAATCGGGGACTCGTATGAGGTCGGACCTGTTTACGGTTGCCCATGTAACGTATGTAGGAGCTTCAAACTGAGGAACTAATCTTTTGTAGGAATTAACCCATTGATTTGTTACAGCAGTGATCTCTCTAGCGTGCTTCATAAGACCTGCTGTAAATTGTTTTGCCACAACTGAAAGTCTGTGTTCATCTTCTGCCTCATAGAACGCATTAGTATCGCCTTTAAATAGTGACTGATGAGTATGCATGCCATTGCCGTTCAGATTCCCTACTGGTTTTGGCATGAAGGTGGCGTAACAGCCATTTTGTCGAGCAATTTCTTTAACAACGAGTCTGTATGTCATTACAGTGTCAGCCATTGTAAGGGCATCAGTATGCCGAAGTCCTATTTCATGTTGGCTAGGGGACACCTCATGGTGACTTGACTCGACTGGAATACCTAATTCCTCTAGCATAAGGACCGTTTCTCGCCTCAGATCCGTGGCAATGTCGGAATGAGATTGGTCAAAGTAGTCGCCCTGGTCTAGCAAATCCGTGCTTTCATCATCTGTGAAGTAAAAATATTCAATTTCAGGTCCTACATAATATGTATATCCCATCTCTGATGCGTATTCGAGGTTACGACGTAGAACAGCTCTGGGGTCACCTTCAAACGGGGTGTCGTCTGGGCTAATTATGTCGCAAAACATTCTTGCAACTGCATTGGTGCGAGGCCTCCATGGAAGAATACTAAAGGTATTAGGATCTGGAAGTGCATAAAGGTCTCGCTCATCGGTTCTGGCATAGCCTTGAATTGAGGATCCATCGAATCCCATACCTCTTCTCAAAGCACTTTCTAATTCTTCGACAGTAATAGCAAATCCTTTGAGGCTTCCAAGTATATCGGAAAACCAGAGGCGAATAAATTTTACGTCATTTTCTCGCGCCTCGTGTAGAACAAATTCTATAGCATCCGAATCTCTAGTTAGCATCCACTTTCCTAGTTAGAGCACAGTACGTATAAACAACGTTCGGTGGTTCAATTTTGGCAGTATTTTCGATCGCGAAAAGAGCTCACATACGGGACTTAGATGTGAGCTCTTCTGTTACATATATACGTTAACTTTGGGACGCAGCTCCACAGACAGTTTCAACTATGAGTCTTGTTACTACGTATGGGTCGCAGTTAGCGTTTGGCCTTCTGTCTTCGATGTACCCTTTTTTGTCGCGTGCAACTTGCCAAGGTATTCTAACGGAAGCACCTCTGTCGGATACTCCGTATCGGAATTCTTGGTACGAACAAGTTTCATGTTGACCAGTAAGCCGTTCTTCTATTCGATCGCCGTAATTTTCTATATGTTCATTGGCTTTCGTTCCTAATGCTTCAGCTGCTGCCACACAGGCGTCATAGTCTTCGCGCATTTGCTTCGTAGAGAAATTGGTGTGAGCGCCCGCACCGTTCCAGTCCCCTTGAACCGGCTTAGGATCTAATGTGGCGCTTACACCGTGGTGTTCGCCAATTCTATACAATAACCATCTTGCAATCCAGAGGTGATCAGAAGCTTCAACTGGGCTCAAAGGTCCGACCTGAAATTCCCACTGTGCTGGCATAACTTCAGCATTGATGCCGGATACACCAAGTCCGATTTTCAGACAAGCATCCAGGTGTTCTTCTACGACAGGCCTTCCAAAAACTTCGTCAGAGCCGACTCCGCAATAATAGCCGCCTTGAGGGGCTGGGAAGCCATTGTCTGGCCATCCCAAGGGTCTTGAACCCTTGAAATAAGTGTATTCTTGTTCGATTCCAAACCAAGTTTCAAATTCGGAATATTTTTCTGCCGCGGCTGCGCAAGCTGCTCGTGTGTTTGATGGATGAGGTGTCATGTCAGTCAAAAGCACTTCACAAAGAACTAATTTATTGTCTTCCCCACGTATGGGATCATCGCATATGAATACCGGTTTCAATACACAGTCTGAGTTCTCTCCTGGTGCTTGATTAGTACTCGATCCATCAAACCCCCATATGGGAGGCTCTTCGCCATAAGGAATAACTTTACTTTTGGATCTCAATTTGGCTGTCGGTAAGGTTCCATCTATCCATATATATTCTGCTTTGTAAGTATTCATTTTCTCCCTCCACAGATTAAAGTTGCCAGATTTGATTGAGGAGCTTAATTACTTCTTCGTATTAGTGCTAGTTTAAATTTAAATTCTTTTGCTGATGTCCGATGTGTTAATAATGAACCTAGACGATAACACTGGGTTTCCAGCTAGTCAACCTCCTGCACTCAGTCATTGTGTTTTTGAATTAGCGTCCTTCTAATAGCAAGCAGCGAGCCTTGATACAAAGCCCGCTGCCTCTTGTGATTAATCAGTTTGTTAGTTGTTATTCAGTGCGATCCTTACGTAATTTACTAGGGAGAATAACCCAAATCGCAAAGAGACCAACAAATGCAAGGCCACCTAGAACTGCTTCTATACCCATATTAATTCTCCGTCGTCAAATTTTTATTACCTAATCATTTTCCTACTCGATTGTTACCAACTTGTTGCGCAAGTGTTAAATATTTGTTACACGGAGTAACTCACCAGGAAAACTATTTCCATTTACAATTTTCTCTGTAATTGTGGAATTCAGCGCAGTAGTTCAGGGTAGGCCAATGCGCCATGTTCAGATTCGTCTAGGCCCTCATCTTCATCTTTATCAGAAACTCGTAAGCCTATTGTCATATCAAGAATTTTAAAAATCATATATCCCACACCAAATCCCCACAGCACAGCGGTTATTATGCCTGCAAATTGCGGAAGTAATTGATTAAAATCACCGACTACGAGACCAGTAACGCCATTATGGCCCGAGGCGAATATTCCTACAGATAACAGTCCCCAAGCGCCATTGATGCCATGTACCGTGACGGCGCCAACAGGGTCGTCAGTTTTCAATATGTTTTTGATAAAGGGTATGCCGAACACCATAATCACTCCTGCTATTGCCCCGATTACAACCGCCGCCCATGGGTCCACATATGAGCATGAAGCAGTGATTGCCACTAGGCCCGATAAGGCTCCATTAGCCGCCATCTCTATATCTGCTTTACCGCTTTTCAGCAGGGATATATACATGGCTATAGTTGCTCCTGCAGAACCTGCTAGTAGGGTGTTGACTGCATTCAGTCCTAAAGTATCAGAGTTGATGTTGAAACCGAACCATCCAAAAAAGAGTATGAATGTGCCAACGACGACAAAGGGCATATTATGGCCCTTAAGTTTCTGACCTTCTGTAAAGCCTTTTCGTGGTCCTACAACCATAGCGCCAGCCAAAGCAAGCATCCCGCCGATCATGTGTACGACACCAGATCCAGCATAGTCGGACATGCCCAGAGTTGAGAGCCAGCCTGTATCTGACCATACCCAATGTCCGTATATTGGATATATTAAAGCTCCCACTATAAAACTATAGGCGAAATAGGCAGTAATACGTGTGCGTTCAGCCATTGCCCCTGCGATAATCGTCGCTGCCGTGCCTGCAAAGACCATCTGGAAAAACCATCCGACTAGATCGGCGTCTGAAAAATCAACAAGAAAGAAACCACTGAGGCCTATGAATCCAGCCGTGCTACCGCCACCAAACATCAAAGCATATCCGAATGCCCAGAACGCTAGTGATGCTATACAAAAATCCAAGAAAGATTTGGTCATATAGTTAACGGTGTTCTTTGATCTGATTAAACCAGCGCCTAAGAATGCGAATCCTGCCTGCATAAAGAAAACAAGTATCGCTGCGAATAACAATATGATGTTGTCGAGCTTTTCGGAAACCGTCTCAGCAGTTTGTGCATAAGCAATTCCTCCTCCGCCAATGAAAATTCCTATTGCGAACAAGAACAAGATGATCAGTCGCATTTTTGCTGTGGTTGGAATTAGTAGTGGGTTTCGTATACTCATTTTGCTTTTTTAGTCCTTCACATCGAGTTTACTTAGGTATTAGGTCATGTTGCCCAAGAGTATGCGAAGTATATTACGGTTATATTCCTTCTGTGTAACAGCCCTGTTAAAAATTTGTTAAAACGTTGTTACATCGATCATAAATAAAATCAAGTATTTATCACTTGAACTTATATATGGTTATGAGCATGTCTAATAGACTTTAGAATTTTGACTTTGTTATTTGAAATCCCTAAAATGCCCTTAGATTGGATTGAACGGAGATTAAGATATGGCTAGAGACATAAAAGTGCAAATTTACGCTGACTATGCTTGACCCTGGGTATACAATGCGGCCGTGTGGCTGGATAGAGTTAAAAGGGTATACAGGCAAGAATTAGATATAACGTGGCGAAATTTTTCGCTGGAACAAAATGCCTTTGATTTGAAACAGCAATCAGAGGGTTCCGATAATGATTGGAAGGTATGGAACGAACCGGATGTGACTAAAGGGAGGTCGTTACTTAGTCAGGTAGCGGCGGAAGCAGCACGTAGGCAGGACCCTGAGCTATATGAAAAGTTTCATTTGGCTCTACTGAAAGCGCGTCATGGTGATGATAGTCGTATTCCTCTTAATGATGAAGAGGTGATTGTTGGCTTGGCGGCAAAGATAGGGCTTGATACTGCTAAACTTCGCGAAGATATGAAAGACCCTAATATACTGACAATCATAGGGTCGGATCATGAAGGGGCTAGGTCACAGGGAATATTCGGGACTCCTACCTTTGTCTTCGATAATGGTAATACTATGTATTTGAAAGCCTTTATCCCTCCGGAAGAGGATGCCATTGCAGAATTTGAACACTTTGTTGCTATATCCTGCGATCGATCATACATAGGGGAGATGAAACGTCCACAGCCACCGTGGCCTAAAGGGGTGCTAGACTAATAATCATTGATTGAATATGTGACTGGTCTTTAGAGTGGGACATTTGCTTTAGATGCGAGTTTCCAAAAAGGGCAGGTAGATATTAGTGAATA
>CAZQPS010000009.1:0-6157 GCA_964595285.1 uncultured Dehalococcoidia bacterium
TGGCCAACTCTTCAAAAATCTTGCCCGCTACCCAATCTATCTATGCCACACCACCACCATAAGCACCGTTAGATGATTCCTTCAAAAATTCGTCTTGCACGTAAATGGGAAGATGAACATACATATGTGCGAAATACAAAAAGAACCGGCCATCTTTATTTTTATTTATAAACTCAATTGCCCGTTCCAAATATCTGTCCGTTATATCGGACTGATTAGGCTGTAACTCTACTACGTCCTCGTTCTCAAGTACTGGTAATGGCGGGTTCTGATAATTCTCAGACTGCACGCCCATATCATTGCTGTATGGAATACCGTAATAGTTATCAAAACCATGACGAGTTGGTAAAAATTCCGGTTGATCACCACAATGCCATTTACCGATTATCTCAGTAGCATATCCTTGGGCCTTCAATAAATCAGCAATGGTAATCTCATTAGGATTTAAACCAATCGCGTTACCAGGGAATAATACCCTCTGGCCATAAAAATCCCCGAATCCTATTCTAGGTGGGTAACAACCTGTAAGCATCGCTGCCCTCGAAGGGGAACAGACGGGCGATGCCATATAAAAATCAGTAAATCGAATTCCTTCTTCAGCCATTTTATCTAGGCTAGGAGATTTGTTTATGGTTGAACCATAACACCCTAAATCTCCATAGCCAAGATCATCACAGTTAATCAAAATTATGTTCGGTTGCATCCTCACTCCTAAAATTAAAATTGCTGCCCACGATACGCTCGTCCAAAACTAAATTTACCAGAACGAATTCTCAAAACACTTCCCTAATTTAATGTATTCTTATAAATTTCCCCATCTTTCATAATTAGCGGAATATATCTGCCTTGTTCCTGAAGCAAGTTAAGATCTTTCAATGGATCGCCATCGACCACAAGAAGATCAGCTATGGCACCCTCTTTTATCACCCCTAGTTCACCCGTCTTGTTTACAAGTTCAGCATTAGTTGCTGTCGCGCTTTTCAAGACTTCGAAAGGAGTCAGAATTTGGCTTCGAATTAACAATTCACGGCTCTGGTAATGATGAAGTTCGCCCAATAAGTCAGTACCAAAACCTACTTTCACGCCCTCTCTCTGGGTCATCTCAAGTATGTCCAAACCGGATTCCCTGACCAATTTAAGTTTGTCCAGGCTTACTTGAGGCAATCCGAATGTTGCACCTTCTTCATTCATTGCATCCAGAGTTACCAAAGTGGGAACTATAAATGCCCCCTTCTTGGCCATTAATTGAGCTGTTTGTTTGTTTATAAGATTTCCGTGTTCAATGCAGCGAACACCGTATTCAATAGCTCTCGAAACAGCCTCTGATGTGTAGGCATGGGCTGTAACATATTTCCCCCAAGATTGGGCCTCCCAGACTATTGCCCTGATTTCCTCTTCTGAATACTGGAGATTCCATATAGGGTCCGTTGGAGAAGCCACACCCCCTGAAGCCATAATTTTTATTTGACTCGCACCCTTCCTTAATTCTTCTCTCGCGGCTTTTCTAACTGCAGGTACACCGTCAGCAACCACTGATAAATCATAGTGACTTGAAAAACAAGAACAGTGATCCCAGTGCGTAGTCATTGGCCTGAAGTCACCATGACCACCCGTTTGACTAAGCGCTTTTCCGGCAAAGAATACCCTAGGACCTGCAACTATACCCTGCTCTATCGCAGCGGATAATCCCCAGTCAGCACCACCAACATCGCGAACAGTCGTAAAGCCTCTCATAAGCATATCTTCAGCTATTTTATGAGCCCTAAGTACTGTCAGACTTGCCGGCTCTTTAATAAGTGTAGAAAGGTCTACAGAAGTCGCTATTAAATGGACATGCGCATCAATCAACCCAGGCATAACAGTTTTGCCCCTGACATCTATTACATAAGCGTTATCCGATTTTATGGGACTTTCAGAAATCTCACTTATACGATCATTCGTTATCAGTAGATGAAAATTTTCTTTAAGCTCAGGACTATCGCTATTGAGCAATGTGCAATTTTCTAGTATAACCGATCCCATGATGAACCTCGTTTACTGTAACTTGACTTTTTCATTTAATAGTCTACGTGTTACTCGAACGTAAGAACGCTGCGGGCAACATCACCTTCAGCTAATACTTCAAAAGATTTATCAATTTCTTCTAATGTAAACCTACGACTTACCAATTCATCTAATTTTAGTTTTCCTGTTTTGTAAAGATCTAATAATCTTGGGAAATCTAATTTAGGTCGAGAAGTTCCATACATAGATCCCATTACAATTTTTTCATCCATTAAATCCCTGGCATCCAAAGTGACGGTAGTACCAATAGGTGCGTGTCCAACCCACACCGTGACACCTCGACGTCTTGTACATCGAATGCTCTGCACAAATGGTGCTTCCACTAATCCAATAGCTTCGAAAGAGTAATGTACACCTTCTCCCGTTGTTAATTCTTTAATACGTTGAACCGGATCCTCACGTGAAGCATTAACTGTATGTGTAGCACCAAATTCTTTAGCTAATTCCAATTTACTATCTAACAGATCAACTGCAATCACCACGGAAGCTCCTGCTATCACACATCCCTGGATACAACTTAACCCAACACCCCCACAACCAAAAACAGCGGTGCTTGTACCTGGTTGCACTTGGGCAGTGTTTATAGCGGCACCCACCCCAGTCGTAACTCCACATCCTACCAAGGCCGCCTGATCAAACGGCACATCGTCGTCTATACGAACAACTGCGACTTCAGGAACGACTGTGTGCGTTGCAAAAGTCCCCAAGCCCCATAACGGATGCACAACTTCTCCTGTACTTTTAATGGTCATCTTACTAGCAATCTCGGGGGGTTGCATGCAAAGATTTGGCCACCCCTTGTAGCACATCTCGCACTGACCACAACTGGGGGCCCAGTTCAAGATAACATGATCTCCTGGAATCACAGAAGTGACCCCCTCGCCTACTTCTTCTACCACGCCTGCTCCTTCATGGCCCAAAACGGAAGGTAATGTGAAATATCCAGCTTCCGAATCCCATTCTCCTTTGACTATATGCCAGTCCGAGTGACACACACCACTGGAAACTAACTTGACCAATACCTCCCCAGATTCTGGACTCTTGATATCCACCTCTTCCACTATAAATCTAGTCATGGGTTCGTATAAAACAGCAGCTTTCATTCAAATATGTCCTTCATGTTCTTCATATTCCCAGCTATTAAGTTGAGTAAAACTCCGCCAAAAAAACAAATCCTAATTTATAAAATGCCCTCGAATTCCGCCAAAAAAGAGAGAAGCACAAGCAATATAAAAAAAGACAAGAATATGAGTGGTAAACCCA
Source organism: uncultured Dehalococcoidia bacterium (assembly GCA_964595285.1). Taxonomy (GTDB): domain Bacteria; phylum Chloroflexota; class Dehalococcoidia; order Lucifugimonadales; family JADFKI01; genus CAZQPS01. Next base: position 3,328 of record CAZQPS010000009.1, read on the forward strand.
CTAATAACAAAAGTAGCCAACGTAACCACTTTATTCTTATCCTAGTTACTGAGACTAATTTATCATCTACATATTCCCATATAGACATCTGCTTTGCGTGCTCCTTACTCAATTATCTGCATAGGTAGGTCAGTATAACGCAACGTTCGCTTCCGAGATATGGAATAGATTTGCATATTATAGACTTCGTTTATACTCTAGGGATAATGTTCGGAAATTGGAGAGCACAATGCGATTAATAGAGAAAGTGGCGATAGTAACCGGTGCTTCAAGAGGTATGGGTGAAGTAGAAGCAAGAATGTTTGCAAAAGAAGGTGCAAAGGTCGTGGTTGCAGATATTACTGAAGACGGTCAAAAAATAGCGGACCAGATTGTAGCTTCTGGTGGAGACTCAATATTCATAAGGTTGGATGTAACTGATGAAGAAAACTGGATATCAGTAATATCACAGTGTGTATCACATTATGGTCAATTAGATATATTAGTTAACAACGCTGGAATTGGCGGGCCAAGAGGAGAATCAGATCCCAGCGTAGAAGGCTGGGATTCGCTCATGGCTGTCAACGCCAGAGGCGCATTTCTAGGAGTCAAACATGTCATTCCTGAAATGCGTAAACTAGGGAAAGGATCTATAGTTAATATCTCTTCTATTTCGGGATTTATTGGACAATTACCGCTTCATCCAGCTTACAATGCTTCAAAGGGTGCCGTCAGGATATTGACGAAGTCTTTTGCAGTTAAGCATGCTCACGAGAATATTCGAGTGAATTCCGTACACCCAGGAACTCTGCCATTCATGAAAGGCCAAGAGGTTCCGCTGGAAGGACAGACTAATCCTGCACAAGATCGGCTAGACCACATAGAACGTACTATACCTATGAAACGAGAGGGCCGTAGAGAAGAAGTTGCCTACGCAGTCCTTTTCCTAGCATCGGATGAGGCTTCTTACATAACAGGAACTGAAATAGTGGTAGATGGTGGGTTTCTTGCAATGTAAGGAATTCATGGCGCCATAACGCCATAAGCAACACATTTGGACCAGAGGTAAACTTTTGCGCACTGAAACCTTATGTGTAAATAGTCATGCTAAATCAGAACGATCATTTCGTGCTTTGGGTTCCATGAAAGCATTGTAGTGTTCCGGATCACTTCTTTCGTCCAAATAATCCACGGAATACTGTTCATCTATTTTCTTTGATAACTCCTCAACCTTGTCCTTATTAGAGGCGCTAATCTCATTTTCTTCAAAAGGATCCTCTCCTATGTTGAAAAGCTCAAGACTCCTGTCATTTTCGCCCGCAAACTGATTTGATATAAGCTTCCAGTCTCCTGAACGAATACACAAGCCTTGGCCACCCTTAAAATTCCAGTAAATATCCCTAGTATCCGGGTTGTTTACTTCACCTGTTATCAAGGGCCAGATATCCTGGCCATCCCACTTAGGATCGTTAGCAGGACTGATGCCCAAAAGATTAACTAAGGTCGGCATCCAATCAGATACATGAACAGGATGATCCATACGGCCTGGCTCTAATTGCCCTCTCCAGTTAATTAGGGTTGGAGTGCGTATGCCACCTTCATATAATTCAGCTTTGAATCCCCTCAATGGAAGGTTGGATCCCAACCGTGGACCGGCCTCCTGCCATCCCGGATAAACGTCTGATGAATGTTGTGGGATAGAGCCTATAGCACCATTATCAGTAGTGAAAATAATTATGGTGTTGTCTCTCTGCCCAGTAACCTCAAGTGACTCGACCATTTTGCCAACCGCTTCATCCATATGACTCGCATATGCAGCATATTTTTTGAACGAGACATCTTTGAGAGGATCGTCATCGTATTTTTCGTATTGGTATTTATCTAGCCATCCTTGAGTTGCTTTTATTGGTGTATGAACGGCTGTAAATGGAACGTAGCAAAACCATGGAGTAGCCCTGCTCTCCATCCATTCTATGGCTTCATTAACTATCAAATCTGTTGCATGACCTTTTTCGTTAATCGCCTCGCCATTCCTGTGCCATGGAAAAGAAAATTCTCCCGAACGGTATCTATGACTGTAGGGATCCGTAGCTCCAGTTTTTGAACCATATGAATAATTGAATCCAAATTCATTTGGCCCTGAATCCTTGGTAGAACCTAGATGCCACTTCCCAAACAAACCAGTGTCATAACCTCCATCCCTGAGGAGTGAAGCTATAGTTTGATATCCCTCGGGCATCAATGGATAATTACCAGGCACAGTCGCTCGTGCCCCAAATCGACTTGGATATCTTCCAGTCATCAATGATGCACGAGTCGGAGTACACATAGGCTGAACATAATGCTGCCAAAGCTCAACCCCTTGCGACATTAACCTGTCAATACTAGGTGTTCTTATAGGCGAGTCATGACAACTCAAGTCACCCCAACCCATGTCGTCAACTAAAATAAATAAAATATTAGGTCTGTTCATAAATCCCATTTTCTCCTGTATATTTATCCTGATACCAGTTAAGGCTCAAAGTCCAAATACCCATTGTTAGGCTCACAATGCCACACACGATTTCAAAATCCCAGAGATGTCCGAAAGTAATGGTTCTTTAAAGGCCAGAGTCGCTTATGTCACCCTCGATTTTCTCCGCAAAAATGTCAACACCCAAGGATAATTCATATTTTCTAAGGGTCTCCAGATTCGCCGTGGGTAGTTTGTGTTTAAGCTCATCTTGAATTTGAGGCGAGTGAGGATATTCTATCCTCCACAAACCAACCAAGAAGCCAGCTATCCCATACCTATTAACCTCTCTCAATCCATCTGGATCTCTATACATGACCTCATCCATCTTAATTTCAG
>CAZQPS010000010.1:0-30766 GCA_964595285.1 uncultured Dehalococcoidia bacterium
ATACAACCATAGGGCCGATGTCGAGGTTTGTGGAGGATCTTGCGTATACTCTTCCTGTAATTGCTGGGCCTGAGGGTAGTGGGAGCTTTATTGTGGACGTTCCATTACGGTCTCCGGAGGACGTGAAGATTAGTGACCTCAAGGTTGCTTTCCACACGGATAACGGGATATTGGCACCTTCATCTGATATATCGGATGCGGTCATACGAGACGCAAGGTCATTTTCAGATTCAGGCGCGTTTGTTGAAGAGAAGATACCTCCACCTCTCGAAAGGATGGTTGGCATGATACCAATGCCTTCCGACGGGTGGGCTTGGTTATACAGGCTATTAGAAAAATATGGGACTAGTGAACCTAATCACTACATAAAGGGACGTATACAAACGATGGGACAGGCCAAAACGGTAAGTGAGTATACCGATCACCTTGAGAAGATAGATGAATTTCGTAGTGATATGTTAAATTTTATTGAGGATTATGATCTCATATTATGTCCCGTTCGGCCCTATGTTGCGACAGATCATGGAGCTTGCGAATTGCCGGAGTCTGGGTTGGGTATGACATATACAAATGCATATAACGTAACAGGATGGCCTGCAACTGTTGTCAGAGTTTCGGATTCTCAGGATGGTCTTCCCATAGGCGTTCAGATGTTGGCAAATCCATGGCGAGAGGATATAGCGCTGGCTGCTGCCCGCCATTTGGAAAAGAGTTTTGGAGGCTGGAGTATGCCTCAACTTGTGACTAATTGAAATTTTGTGAATCCTGTTTATGTATAAGTCAAGAAATAATGGTTTTGGAGAGTAAATGTCGAATGAATAATTTAGATGAAGAAGTAGTTTTTTCAAGTGGGGCAAAAATGAAGAATCGTTTCATGTTAGCTCCACTGACTAATACTCAGAGTCACGAGGATGGACTTTTGTCGGACGAAGAATTTCATTGGCTGACTATGCGAGCAGAGGGATCATTTGGAATTACTATGACTTGCGCAACACATACACAAGCGTATGGTAAAGGCTTCCCTGGCCAATTGGGGATATTTGGGGATGAGCATATTGATGGCCATGGAAGACTTGCCACAGCCATTAAAAATGAGAATAGTCTCGCAGTACTTCAACTGCATCATGCTGGAATTAGGTCTCCGTCAGATCTGATAAACGGTACTCCTTTAGGCCCGTCTGCAGATGAAGAAACTGGGGCCCGTGCCTTGTCATTGGGTGAGGTAGAAGTTCTACGCGATGATTTTGTACGAAGTGCAGAAAGAGCCAAAGAAGCAGGATATGATGGCGTTGAGGTTCATGGGGCTCATGGATACATAATATGTGCATTTCTAAGTACTCTTACCAATCGTAGAGACGATGTTTATGGTGGCTCTTTAGATAACAGGGCAAGACTATTGTTTGAAATAGTGAATGGCATACGGGAGACGTGTGGAGATAATTTTTTAATAGGAGTTCGTCTTTCCCCGGAACGATTCGGTATGGACTTGGGAGAAATTAAAATAATTTGTCAAAGATTGATAAATAGTGGAGAGATTGATTTTTTGGATATTTCTCTATGGGATAGTTTCAAGGATGCTAATGATCCTAAGTACCAAGAGAAGAAGCTGCTAGAACACTTTACTGATCTTGATATGAAGGAAGTTAAGCTTACGGTTGCCGGCAATATTAGGACCGCTGAAGATGTAAGAACCGTGATAGATGCGGGGGTAGATTTCGTAACAATAGGGCGCGCGGCTATTTTGCATCACGACTTCCCGCAGCGTGTCCTAGCCGACGATAACTTTGTACCCATTTCTCTACCGGCTAGTCGCGACTATTTGGGCAAGGAAGGATTGAGCCCTAATTTTATTCAATATATGACGCGCTGGGAGGGCTTTGTAGGGAGTTAATGTTTTGGCTTTAGATATTTATGAATTGGAAGTTGTATAACGTAGGCCGTATTGTAAATCGGCAGGAGGCAATAATTTGGACGATTTAATTTATAGTTCTGCGACGAAATTAAGCAAATTAATAAATAACAAGAAGATTTCCTCGAAAGAACTTGTTCGTATGTATTTGGACCGTATTGAAAAGGTTAATCCAGTTCTAAATGCAGTGGTTCAACTAGCAGAGGAAAGAGCTCTTAAGGAAGCGGAGAAAGCTGATAGCGATTTGGCAAAAGGTGTTTCACATGGACTTCTACATGGGTTGCCATTTACTCTGAAGGATTCTATTGATAGTGAGGGGATTATAACCACTGGTGGTACCATGGGGCGTAAAGATTTCATGCCGGATAAAGACTCTACGGTTGCTGCGAGGCTCAGAAATTCTGGAGGTATATTACTTGGCAAGACCAATACCCCTGAGCTAACTCTAGCGGGAGAAACTGACAATTTAGTTTACGGTAGAACTAATAATCCTTACAACTTTGATCGTATGCCAGGAGGGAGCAGTGGTGGTGCTGCAGCCATCATATGCAGTGGGGGCACGTCTTTTGACATAGGTAGTGACACTGGAGGTAGCATAAGAGGCCCGTCGCATTATTGTGGGATCACGGGAATAAAACCTAATTCCGGCAGAGTGCCTCGAACGGGGCATATAGTTCCCTATGGCCTTGGACCAATTGATTCGTTAACCCAAAATGGCCCCATGGCACGACGAGTGGAAGATCTCTCGTTGATACTTCCGATTATTTCTGGACCGGATTCACTTGATCCGTTTGTGATACCTGCTCCTCTTGGGGATCCTAATGATGTTGATATAAGTACTTTGAGGGTATGTGTGTATTCAAATAACGGGATAGGTACCCCGACGCCTGAGACGGTTCAGGCTGTGGAATCTGCTGCTAAAGCACTGTCTGACGTAGTCGGTTCAGTTACAGAAGATGTGCCCAAGGTAATTGCAGAAAACCCTGATATCAGTAATGATTTGACTAGCGGTGATGGGAGAGCCTGGGCTCGTAGGGCCCTGAAGAAATGGGGAACAACTGATATACACCCTTGGTTGCAACGTCGATTAGATAAGGCGAATCCTTTGTCCGTGGGTGACTATACAGCTATGCTAGAGAGAGTAGATCGTTTCAGAAGTTCCATGTTGGCGTTCATGAAAGATTATGACATTATTATTTGCCCAGTGGCTGCATTCCCAGCGTTGCCGCATGGTGAGTCGCTAGAAGACAAGAATGCGGCCGGAGTTTCGTATACCAATACTTACAACATTACAGGTTGGCCCTCTACCGTGGTGCGTGCTGGCACTTCGCCAGATGGATTGCCCATTGGAGTTCAGATTGTTTCTCGTCCCTGGCGTGAGGATATTTCCCTCGCTGTAGCAAGTCATCTAGAAAGTATACTTGGTGGTTGGCAAAAACCGCCCATTTAGTGATAGATGATAAACTCGATTGTGTTTGCAAATATACCCGCAAAGCTAAAGAATGGCACCAGCCTTTTGAAAGCGCTCAATATCTGACCAATCGTAACCAAGCTCTTCTATGAGTACGGTCTCCGTATCTTGTCCTAATTCTGGTGCTTCCTTTTGAGGGCCTGCTGGGGTGTCTGAAAATGATACGGGAAAGTTACAAACTTGCATTGAGTCTATTTCTGGATGATCAAAATCGATAATGTAGTCGTTGGCTATTACTTGAGGATCGGTTCGTAATTCATCTATAGATTGAACTTTGGCGTATATCATATCGTAATTTCTGAAGATTTGATCCCATTCCTCAAAGGTTTTGGTTGCAAACTGTTTATCGAGAATCTCGACAAGTTCTGCCCCATGATCCGCAAGAGTATCGGGATTTCCTAAGACGGGATCTTTTGATAGATATTCCAGTCCTAAGGCGTGAGTAAACGAATGCCAGTATCTTGCTGGTTGAGGGTTCATAATTTGGACCCACGTTCCGTCACTACACTTATATAGATTAACCATTGGATTTTTTGGCGCGTTCCTAGGAGTCTGGTTGCTAAAACTGAAATTCTCAGCAAAAAGTGACATTCCCACGTAAAGGCCTTGTAGCCACATTGTGCTGCTAAGATGGGATACCTCAATGAGTTGTCCGGTTCCAGAAGCAGCTCTAGCTATAAGGGCTGCTAGTACACCAAGGCATAAAGTTACAGCGCCTACTTGATCTGAGGGTGCTCCCAGAACTTTAGTTGGTAAATCTTGTCCTGGAGGAGTTGCAGACATCATAAGGCCTGCTCTTGCCTGTCCACATCCATCTAGAGAAGGTAATCCGGCATCCGGTCCTTCAGGACCGAAGCCCGAGGCTGACGCGTATATTAGTTTAGGATTAATCTTTTGAAGTGTTTCATAATCCATATTTAATCTTTCTGGGACACCTTTACGAAAATTTTGGACGAATACATCAGCGTCTTTCACAAGTTTATAAAGAATTTCCTTGCCTTCTGAGGTTTTCAAGTTGACCGCTATGCCTCTTTTGCTCCTATTGCAAGTTTCGAAATATGCGTTTCTCCCATTATCAAGTGTCATACTGTTTGAATAGAAGCTTCCTAAGGATCTACCTGCATCACCATCTAATGCTTCAATCTTGATTACGTCGGCTCCCATGTCACCCAGCATAGAGGAAGCGACAGGACCAAATTGAAAAACGCTCCAATCTAGGACTTTGATGCCATGTAATGGGCCTTTTTTCTCTATTTCCATAATAACTCCTTGATGACTGCAGGTTAGTACCGAGGAAACGGTTGTAAATACTTTTCAATTTATGTCAGCAGTTTAACATTGTTTATTTTCTCAGCCAATAAGTGCCAAAAGGGTCGTATTTTACACTTAATGAATATATATAATTTAGATGTAATTTAAAGACTAGTTCTCCTACATTAAATTTGGCAATGTTAATTTAGTAAGAGAAGAGTGGTCGACGGCAGAAAATAACATGGTGGTTTGGGGACTTGCTATTGGCAATCCTAGGAAGGGATTAGTGGATTCACTATGGAAAACGGGCAGTTTCGGGTGAGGCAGTTTGGGGGGAGGGTAGTTGTAACATGGCTACTCTTAATTATTAATGCCCTTCTTTGGCTATCTATGGAAATTAGTGGAGGTTCTACTAGCACTGATACTCTTCGCAAGTTTGGAGCTCTTTATACTCCTTATGTTGTGAGTGGAGATTACTGGCGATTGTTTTCGGCGATGTTTTTGCACGTAGGTATGATGCATTTCATTAACAATGCGGCCGGAATGATTATATTTGGCGTATGGGCCGAGCGACTTTACGGGCATTACCAATTTTTAGTCATCTATATACTTTCCGGATTATTTGGAAGTTTAGCTAGTCTTTGGTTAACTGACAGCTCAATGAGTGCGGGGGCCAGTGGCGCGATATTCGGTATTTCTGGAGCTCTTATAGCACATTTTCTACGAAACCGAGCGAAAATAGAACCTGTCTATAAGCAGGTATTAGTCGCTCTGTTGATTATGTCTGGCATTAACTTGTTTATCGGATTCGCACTCCCGTCAATTGATAATTGGGCTCACATGGGAGGTCTATTCAGCGGTCTTATACTTGGGTATTTTCTAGATCCTACTACTTCTGGTTCACTAAAGAGCAGATTTCTTAGGAAAATAAAGATAATTGGAATATTGGCTCTTGCGTTGACGATATTGTTTATGGGCATCTTATTAGTTACAGAAAACGGGTCGGATGTATCAAGGTCTCAAAACTATGTGGATCAAGCTGGCAGACTTTTAAGGGAATATAAACACCGTGAGTCACTAGTTCTGTTGGGAAAAGCTATTACTTTAGATCCCGCAAATGCCTCTGCATACTTTATGAGAGGCAAAGTGTGGTCTAGTATAGGCGATTCTAGTCAAGCTATAGATGACTTTAGAAAATCTGTAAGCCTTGGTGGACTCAATCAAAACGATAGTGAAGAGGCAGTGAGAGCCATAGTAAATGAGCTTTCTAGGAAGGGGTTTTAAGGAGTGTTATGGCTAATATTATGTCAATTAATCACGGAAACGAAGTCCAACCTCTGCCTGTTCCAAGAGAGCTCCATTTCGTATTTCCATTACTTCGTCGGCCATAGACAACAAGGTGGAGTCGTGAGTCGCTGCAACCACACTTATACCGTTTTCCTCAACCATGTTTTTAAATAGCCCAAATATTGTGAATGCGTTGTTGGAGTCTAGATTCCCTGTAGGTTCGTCAGCAAGAATTACGTCAGGTTTTACGATAATAGCTCTCGCAATTGCGATTCTTTGTTGTTCTCCTCCAGATAATTCGTATGGACGGTGATGGGATCTGTCCCAGAGACCGACTATTTCAAGTGCTTCCCTGACTCGTATTTCACGGTCATTCGCTTTAACTCCCGATATTCTTAATGGTAACTCCACGTTTTCAAAGGCTGAAAGCAGCGGTAGCAGCCCGAATGACTGGAACACGAATCCGATTTTGTGGCGGCGTAGATCCGTTAATTCTTTGGGACTCATCTCTGAGAGATCACGTTCTTGAAAGAGGACTTGACCAGAAGAAGGTTCGTCAAGACCCGCCATAACGTTGAGTAATGAGGTTTTACCAGAGCCAGACCGGCCTACTATTGTGACGAATTGTCCAGGGAAAATATCTAGACTCACATTGTCTATGGCTTTTACCTCTTCGGATCCCAGAGTGTGTGTTCTTGTCAGATTTACAGCAGCCATCAATCTTTGTGATCGCATTTTAGGTCTCCCTATGAAATTAATGATTTCTAATTAATTTGTCAGTGGGGCACTATAGTAATTGCGCCATCTCTGACCTCTAACCGTGCTCGCTCACCTAGGCCTAATTCTTGTAGTGCCTCTCTGGGGATTTGGACACGACCACTACCATCTACAAGTATGAATTCCTCCAATGGTTGTTCAGTGTCAGCTGTGCCACTTAGCCTTTGGTAAGCGATTTTTCTCCGCACTTCTGTGGCCATTTTACCGTCTCTTATCATGACCACACGCCCGACTTTGTATGCTATGTCTCTGTCGTGGGTTACGATCATTATGGTGGTGCCCATCTCTTGGTTGATCCGTCCGAAAAGGTCTAGAATCTCTGCAGCCGTTGAATCGTCAAGTTCACCTGTAGGTTCGTCAGCTAGTAAAAGAGGTGGGTGATTGGCTAGGGAAATAGCGATTGCGACTCTTTGTTGTTCTCCTCCTGACAACTTTTCAGGAGTATGATCCATCCTTGACCCAAGTCCTACGAGATTTAGCAACTCCACTGCACGGTCTTGTCTTTCACTATTTGATTCATCTGACAGCATCATTGGTAAGGCGACATTTTCTAAGGCTGTCAGATATGGGAACATGTTTCGACTTGTCTGTTGCCATATGAATCCAACGTCACGCCGTCGGTATGTCTCAGTTTCCTTGTTAGACATACGTAATAGATCCTTACCGCCGACTTGGACTTGCCCAGCCGAAGGGGTGTCGTAACCGGCAAGTATGTTCAGTAGAGTGCTCTTACCACTTCCGCTTGCACCAACTACAGCTACTACTTCCCCTTGTAGCACGTTGAGGTCGAGGCCTCGTAGGGCGACGACTTCCAGTTCGGCAACCTTGTATATTTTGAAAAGATCTTCGCATTTTACGTATGAGATATCATTCATAAATTCTCTCTTTTTACATTCCCGTTAGATTGCAGCAGTAATAAATTGGAGCCTCCATTCTGGAGAAAGCCTACACCTCTCCCAATCTCAAGATACGTTGTAAAGAGATTCTGCGTATGAAGAGAATCATCCCGACAATAACTAGAGAAAATACTATTATCATAAATCCATATGTAAATCCTAGTGTAGCCCAGTCTACTTCAATTACAAAAGGCGGTAGCACTTGGGTCCCTTGGTCGGTATGGCTCAGGAAAGGCATTATTATGGACCCTAATCGTCTTCCCATCTCAGCTCCTAAGGCCATCCCTGTGACGATTACTAGGGTTTGTTCAAGTACGACCAGAGCGATGAGTTGACGCATGCTAAATCCGATTGTTCTCATCAATCCAAATTGCATTTCCCTTTCTCTGAATGACACGTAAGCGTGTACGAGGAAACCTAGGCAACTTAGAATTAAGACAGCTCCAAAGGCCATGAACAAAAGGGTTCTCCACCCGGCTTGTACCAGTGGATCTACTGCTGATTCAGAAAGAAGAGCTTCTTTATCGTAAATATTTTTTACTTCAAATAGATTTTCTCCGGATTCCAACGACTTCACGAGTTGCAGTCGTTCTAATCCGCTAGCGTCAGTTGAGATCCACATTTCGTTGGGCTTTAGTTCGGCTGAGCGAGATTCTAAATTCGCGTATCGTGTAATTGATTTAAAGTCTCCAATCAGGAACAACTCGGTCTCAGTATTGAGTGTTGGGAAATACCTGAAATTTTCGACTATGATGACAGGTAATCTGTGACCAGAAACAGATACGTAGAATTCGTCGTTAATTTGGTGCCCGGTCTTTTCTAAAAATGATTCGCTTGCTAGCACTGGGATTGGGTCGGATTTCGGGCCATGATAGATACCCCTTGCAGATAATGGGGACCCTTGTGACCAAAGAAATAGTACCCCAGGTTTTGAATCATTGAAAGCGAGTGTAGACATTTGTAATGAATCAATATGTGACTCGCGAGCGCTTCTCAGTGGGGTCCATTCCGATGGAGAATTGAAACTTTCCAATGTGGTTCGTTGCCCAGTTCCATCAGTGGTCCAAATTTCGTCGATGTGGATTCCGCCAGCATCTAGGACACTTCTAGCGTTTATATTATAAATGGTCATTGACATTAGGGTTAGTGGGAAGGCTGGCTGTAAGGTCTTCCCTTGCATTCTTCGGCCATATTGTCTGCCGTCTTGAATGGAGCTTTCGAGTTCTGTCCAGTCATTGTTTTCTAGAAGGCCAACTATGTAGTCAAAGTACCTGTCGTTGGCGTCTCTAGCCCTAATAATTACTGCCACTCTAGGGTGTGGTCTGTCAGGTTTTATACGAGCTCCAATTGATACAGCGTTTTTGGGAATAGAGATTCCTACTGGAGGACTTCCGTGTTCGAGGGATGTTAACAAATCAGGCATCTCTTTGGAGGAGAAATCTGGTCTGAACCACCCAATGTTTTTTATTGGATCCCCGCTTACCCCTAACATGGTAAATTGGTCTCCTAATAATCCTTCGTTAGTTCTGCCACTAGCACGTAATACTGCAGAGGCTAAATTAACTGAGTCAAGTTTTTGGTAAGTTTCCTCTACTCCCCTACTTTCACCGAGGCTGCTAATCGATATATCTTCCAATCGTATATCTGCGCCTGCGGAATATAAAGCCTGGTCCTTGAAGCTGCGTTCTAGGGTTCCGCCAAAGCTCGCAGCGAATATACCAAGGCCTGACATTAGTATGAGAAGCAGGGAGAGCCTGGCATAGTGCGTAGGGTTTCTAGCCATTTGCCACATCCCCATTGAATAACCTATTGGAGCACGGTCGGCAAGCGACTTTACAACTATGATGGCCAGGGAAAAAGGTATTGGTATAAACCAGCTTCCGTCTGTGGTAGCTGCTGAGAAAATGAATACTCCTCCAACGATACCTGGGAGTACCTCCAAATTCCCGATATTGAAAGCAAGGAATCTTACAATTGGTATTTCATAAGCAACAAGAAGACAGATTGATACAATTAGTGTTTGAGTAATAATACCAACTATTTTGAATCTCTTATCACTCCACCTTTCAGTTAATACGTAAAGGACTGCCATTGCAAGTAGTAAACCTATTTGTGGAAGCCATTGAGATTCTTGACCCAAAAAGGCATATTTGAAAATAAGACTTGTACCCTGGATTCCCAAAGCAACGCCTACGATCAGATGTATGAGAGAGGGTGAATCCCCACTTAGAAATCTTATTGTTAGAGGGAACAACCGTAGCATTACCAAGGCTAGAGCTACTAGGACTAGGCCAGGCACAGCAAACATCACTTGATTCACCACTGTTTCCCCGAATAATCCTGTGGCTACAACTGAACCTTGGTCAGATAATTGTTTGAGAAGAAAAACGCTTATGATTAACAACATAACATCCAAGTAAAAGCGCTGGAATACGGGGCTTTCGTTTGGTCTTGCTGATTGTTGGCGGTATTGGGTCACGGTTAGTTTTGAAGCTTGTGCGGCTGGGATCATTAGCGCCACAAAGCTCATTAGGCCTCCGACAGCGCTTATTGCGTACGCTGTTTTGGTAATGACCACAGTTATCCTCCCATCAGAGGATAAACCTTCAAATGCCGATGTGAGCCCAAGTGTCCATATGGCGGCTGAGGCGAGGAGTGGCGCAAGTAGTATAGCTAAGAAAGATAATGTTATGCCTTCTATTATGAAAACCGTCAAGACTTGTCTTGATGTAGCTCCGCGGCTTCTTAGCAGTGCGATTTCTCCTTGTTGCTGTTCTATCAGAAGAGAAGACAGGGTGACGACGTAATAGAGCACAACTATAGCTATCAGAACCATTAGGATAAACATGGGAATCTTGCTATAGAATAAGCGTTGATCATATTCGCGTAGCGTTTCATCAAGTTCTGTAATCTGCCGATATGAATACAAATCATTAGAAAGATTAGTCTTCATTGTCCCAATAGCAAGTTCGGCACTGGTGGAATTAAGTGAATTAAGTACGCTCCTGTCTATGTACAATAACCAGACGTAAGAAGTATCAAGACTAGTGAAAGCTTGGCCAAGTACTTGAAAATATTCGCTTTGAGATATGTAGAAAGGAATCGTTCTGAAAGAGTCACTAACGGTGGCCGCCCCGATAAAAGTGTCGTCCATCTGCCAGAATGTGGCATCGGGATTATTTCTATTGAAGATTCCCGTGATTTCCACTTCTCCATGTGAAATGGTGTCATCCCAAAATGGTACTGCTGACAGTTTGTCTCCCACTTCCACATCGTAGGTCATAGCAACATCGCTTGGTATCAATGCGCCTAATGTTGGGATGTCACCCTTTACGTAGCTGGGTGTTTCACTTGAGTATTGAGTTCCGCTACTTATGGTTATGTGCTGTACTATATTGGGTACGTAAGCGAAATAGCCCCTAAAATCGTCTTCGCCGGCGGCAGTTTCATTTCCTTTCTCCGTGAGAAAGAAAGTCGCAGACCTGCCTGCATGGTCGATATTAGAGACCATGCCTGATATTAGCCTGTCAATCTGATTTTGGGACGTGGTCTCAACTTTTTGAAATTCTTGGTTTGTCGTGGGTCCACGCTGGGCTTTAATTAAAATGTTAGTCTCTTGAGGAGTCAACTTGTCCAATGCGCTGGTCAGAGCTATTTCTCTCAACGCTTCAAAGTAGATAACTGTGCCAGCTAAGATTGATGAGGCAAGTAGCACACCAATCATTACAGATGAAAGGAGTCTCCAGTGTGACAGGCTTCTTCTGACGACCACAGGCCATATTTTAGCTATTTTAGATATATTAGATATCATATTTTAAAATATTTCATAACCTTGGTTATATGATTTAGTTCGAATAAGTAAAAACATTTCCTAGGTTCCTTCAATTCTAGATATTGTTTGCAGATCGACATTTGACATGTTTCGAATTAATCTGACAATTGCCAATGCGAATATTACGAAGAGAGCCCCGTAAAGGGGAGCTAATACGCGTAAGTTTATGTCTAGGATGTAGGGGGGGACAATGGCTTTTCCATCTTCTGAAATGGCCACAGCTGACACCATGAGGTCGCTCATAGCCCAGCCTGTCGCAGTTCCTATAGTTAGTCCTACAATAATAATCAGTACGTGCTCAAGTGCAATTAAGCGACTCATCTGTGTTTTAGAAATTCCCAAGGCTCTTAGATACCCCATTTCCATACGGTATCTGTTGGCGAAAGTTAACAGATAGGTCACATAGCCTAGAGCGGAGGTGATCAATATAATTCCTATGGCAATTAGAATGATAGTTTGCCAACCAGCCGTTATTAGTGGGTCTAGCCTAATGCGTTCAAGTTCTTCATGTTGATCTTTGAGCGTGGCGTGACTGCCAAGCTGTTCGAGGGTATTTTTTGCTTGTTCGTAGGGGAGACCATTGATATTAACAAAAAGCTCGTTAGGACCGACTGGCATAGATGGATTTAGCATGTTGAGATGGCTTATTAGCCTGTCACCATCAGTGACTATAAAACCGGCACCTTGAGGATCCAGAGAAGGGAAAAATCCGACAGCATCAACTATCTCTATAGGAATGATTCGCCCTTTGATGTTTACAACTATGGATTGGTCAATTTGCGTTCGTGTGACGGCCATGAAGGAATTACTGACAATAGCTGGTAGTAATCCACCTGTCTGGTTTCGGTAAAATCCTCGTATTCCTTGGTCGGTGTCTTTGCTGAAAGAGAAAATGCCTGATTTGTTTCCATCCATTACATCGGTGCTTTGAGAAGTTATTGAATCGGTTGAGATAGGCGATACTGTAAGGGCTATCCATGATAATTCGTCTTTCTCAAAGTCCTCTAACATTTCTATTTGGCCGTCAACTCCCGTTACATGTAAATTGTCGAACGATATCCAGCCGGGTGTACCGTTGGGGCCATTTACTGGTTCATACAGCTGAATCGATACTAGATTTACTGGGTGAGTCAAAAATTCAGGGAGCTTTACTTCTTTAAGATGCCACTCCGCCGGCCCTGTATATCCCAGAGAAGCCGTTCCTATTTTCCCAGTGGAATCTTCAAAGACAGCCCAGAGTACCATTAAAGGAAAAACTTCTGACGGCTTGACCCAAAGCCCAAAGTGTGTGGAGTCCTTAGGTATAGTAATTTGAGAGTTTGTTGGAGGGGGGCGAAGCTCTCGTATCAATTCCGTCAGGCTACTAGTGGAGAAATCTTCTCTGTACCAAGATAACCCGTGAAATTCACGAGTATTAACACCCAGGACTTCGAAAGTCTGTCCTGAAAAATTAGCGCCTAAAGAGCCCGGTCCACGGATTGCACCTGAAATTTGAGATTTGCCTAGGGCTGGAACAAGTTTCTCCTTTAGTTCTTGAGTGGCGGTTGTTAAATACTGGGGGAATCCCGATATATGAAAATCAGAAGAAGTTTCGTATAACGTGCGGTCATCATAGCTTCTACTCAAGGTGCCTCCGACTGTTGAAATCAGTACTCCGAGTCCACCAACCATTACTAAAAGTAAAACAAGCCAACTATATTGAAGTGGATTACGTGCCATTTTCCATAGGCAGAGTGATACCCATAATGGAGCGTTCTTTGATATTGACTGAAATCCTAAATATGCAACCCTCATGGGAACTGTGAAGGATAGGACCAACATTAGCACAAAAGCTAATCGACCAGAGAATTCTGAGTTGTACCAAATAAACAGCGCTATTAAGAGGACATTTATGAGCATGCCTAATAATCTTAGAAGAATCTGTTGATGGTCCTTGTATAGCGGTAACGTAATTATTATTCCCAGAAGTAGAACTATTGAAAAAGATGTATCTAGCATGTTGTTAGTTTGTGCTTGTCCGAGTAAAACTATTGCCATTAAGCCGCCAGTAGCGGTCAGTGTTACTAAATCTGTGATTCGTTGAGACTCTCCACTCACAAATTTAACGAACAGAGGGAAGAATCGCATGAATAGCAACGATATAAGTGTGAGCATAAGTACTGGGGCCAGTAAGAGAGCTTCATTGACTTCTACATCGCCAAACAATCCACCGGATATTATTTGTCCCCGCGCGTTAAGTTCCCAAAACACTAGAGATCCGATAACTAGTAATAAGAAATCAATATAGTACCGGTGAAAAAAGGATATAGAAGGCGGTCTTGATGTTTTCAGCCCCTGCGTTATCAGGCTGACTCGTGCGCTTAACATGCTGGGGCCAACGTAGATACCTAAGGATATTAATCCTGCGATTGCTGATATCCAAAATGGTGGCCATTGCAATTGCGTTGGTATCATAGATCCTTGCGTGATGTCCATAAAGTAAGGTAATTTTCCTGTTAGAGAAATCGCGGCCATGGCGATTAATGGGGCTAATATGATCGCGATGAAGACTAATACAATTCCTTCAATCGCATATATTTTCAGTAATTGTATTGAACTGGCCCCGCGACTTCTCAATAAAGCTAGGTCAGATTCTCTACTTTGCACCAAATAAGACACCATCATAGCCAGATAATAAAATGTAGTGATGAGCATTACGGTCATTAGCAAGAGGAGTGGTACGATGGTGAAAAAGCTTCTTCTTT
This sequence comes from uncultured Dehalococcoidia bacterium, assembly GCA_964595285.1. Lineage (GTDB taxonomy): Bacteria > Chloroflexota > Dehalococcoidia > Lucifugimonadales > JADFKI01 > CAZQPS01. The sequence continues at coordinate 14,168 of CAZQPS010000010.1, forward strand.
CAAACTGACGCAGTAGTGAAGTAGTTCCACTGAAGACTGATGCTCCGGGTAGTTCCTCTGTGAGATCCGCATCAAGTTTAGATAACTTGCTGGCGAGTTCGTGTGGATCAAATTGCTTCATACCATGCTTGTCGACTTCGATGATCCATGTAGCAGAGAGAAACGAGCTAGGAAAGGCGTTGCCTATGACATTTGTCATATCCGATCGTTTGACGAACAGATGGAGTGGTGGTTCTCTAGGGTCCACCTTAATTCTAGTCCCCAATGACCAATGTTCGCTGAGCGCCGACCAGGTGCCTGGAGGGTCCTCCACCGGAACGGGACGCATAAGAATGTCGTGGTTTTTTTGCCAGTAAGGATCTAGGGGGTCTGAGGCCTCGATTATACCTACTACGTTTGCTATAACCAATGAAGGGTCTATTAATGAAGGCGTGACAATAAGCTGATCTCCAATGACAATACCCAAGGAATTGGCATTATGCGAACTTATTAACACTTCGACAGTTGGAGTTGGGGAGGAGTCGTCGTTACCTTCCACACCCGATTCGCTGTTTCTCCCTGAAACGAAATGGACGTGATTTTCTAATTCAGATAGTGAATGAAAATATCCTCTTGTTGTAAATTCCTTACCAGCTTTTGAGAGTGGTCGGTTGGGTGTTTCGATTAAGGATAATCCACCTTTTAAATATTCAATTTCACCTGAGTAGAATTCAGAAACATTTCTCTCGATGGCACCTTTGACATTTAAGTCGGCGTGACTAATTTTATCGTTACCCGATGGTAGTGTAGACGTAAAAATTGATATATTTAGATAGGTCTGGCTAGACCTGTCAATGGCGGTATTGAGTGTTATTCGTTCCAAGGAGTCAAGAAAAATTGGTGCTCCGGATACGAGCATGGATGACAGAAGAATCCCTGCAAAGATACTCAGAAGTAGCTTCCAGTCGTGTGCGAATCGACGAGTTAGAAAATTAATAATAAAAATTAAGTTCATGGGTATTAGTTATGGTTTCAAATATAAAAGGATTTTAATACAAATCTTTAGATATCTAAGATTCATTTTGATAAGTAAGGTTCAAATGTTGCTGAGCCACACCGTTAATTTGGTGCTACTTATTGGGGATCACAACTTTACTTCAAGGATACAGAAACAACATAGCACCTAGTCCACAGGCGGTGCAAGGAATTGTACTGATCAAAATCAATAAATATACATAAGTAGTTGTGGTTGTAGGTTGGGATTCTAAGATGTAGCTTCTTCTAAGAGAGAGCCCTTTCAAGGTCTCGTATTAGATCGTTTGGATCCTCGATTCCTACAGATACGCGTAGTAAATTGTTGGGTGTGGTGGAATTGGGTCCCTCTATAGACGCCCTGTGTTCGATAAGGCTTTCTGTACCTCCAAGGCTGGTGGCTCGTGTGAATAATTTAGTTCTAGATGCCGTCAAGAGGGCTTCTTGTTTACCGCCTTTTACTTGAAATGACAGCATCCCGCCGAAGTCACGCATTTGATTACTAGCTACTTCATGTCCAGGATTGGATTTGAGACCGGGATAGTGCACCGATTCGACTGCGCAATGGTCTTCAAGGAAATAAGCTATGAGTTTGGCGTTATCGCAGTGCGCTTGCATACGAAGATGTAAGGTTCGCAGTCCCCGTAATATTAGCCAACAGTCAAATGGAGATGGTACTCCACCCACAGTCATTTGTATTTCTCTGATAGACTGGAAAACTGGGCTGTCTTGGCTAGCGATAACAGCTCCGCCTAGCACATCACTATGTCCGCCAAGGTACTTTGTGGTGGAATGCACCACAAGGTCTGCTCCTAAATTTAGAGGGTTTTGAAGCATAGGAGTGGCCCAAGTATTATCTGCGACACATAGTGCGTTAACCGAATGAGCTAGGTCCGAGACTTTTTTTATCTCTGTGATTTTCAACATTGGGTTTGATGGTGTTTCTAACCATAAGAGTTTAGTGTTAGGCAAGATTGAATGCTTTATGGCTTCCAAATTTGTCATATCTACAAAGCTGCTTTGAAGGCCCCATCTTGTGAAAATAGTTTTTAATATATTCATGGTTCCGTGATAGCAATCTTCAGAAACTAATACGTGGTCACCTGATGACAAAGTTTGGAATACTGAGGCAGTGGCTGCAGAACCTGATGCAAAAGTAGCGCAATCTGTAGAACCTTCGAGAGATGCTAGTATTTTTTCTAGTTTATTACGAGTGGGGTTCCCAACGCGTGCGTATACGTTGCCAGTTGGATATGAACCGTCTGCATCACGTTCAAAAGTTGTAGAAACGTGAATAGGTGCGATAACTGCTCCGGTTTCTTGATCTGATTGATGACCCGCTCTAGCAGCGATTGTATTTAATTGTAAAGGATAGTCTATAGAGTCTTTGAAAGACATCGCACTCCAAAAAATGTTTTAGAACTCTTCACGTCACGAAAACATCAACTTCTTGAGCCATATTATTGCCCATACCATGTGCTGTCCAGGGTTGCTGTATAGGTTGGACATTCCCTTTTTCATCTGTTGCTCGTACGCTTAGCTTATGTTTACCTGACGTTGCTGCCCAATCAAAATGCCACCCTGTCCATGCAAATTCTCCGATGGGTTTGTCAAGTGTTCCTTCATTCCAAGTTTGACCTGAGTCACTACTGAATTCAACCTTTTCAATTTTAGCAGGTCCAGCCCAGGCTCGACCTATAACCCTTGTTAATCCCGGATTGAGTAACCTTCCACGAGTCATGAATTCCGGAATGCCTGGGGGGCTCATAAGTGCTCTGACACGCATTGTGGAGACTCTTTCACCTAGTTCTTCTCGTGAAGTTGCATACCTATAGGTCTTATCCATTTGGTATCCCATAAAGGGTTCAGATACGGCTTCAATACTGTCTAACCATTTCACACTAGTCATACCGTACCAGCCTGGAACGATAAGCCTTAGAGGGAACCCATGTTGTGGTTCTAGAGGTGCCCCATTCATTTCGTAGGATAATAGAACTTCACTTCGCATGGCTTCTTCTATGGTTAAGCTCCGTTGATAAAATTGGATCTCTCCGCCTTGAATCCCTTGATCACGTCCGGTAAATACCAGCTCCACTGCCTTATCGTCGATTTGGGCTTCTTGGAGAAGATATTTAAGAGGTGTACCAGTCCACTCTGCCGTACCAATGGCTTCTAGCAGCCATGGTTGACTGATAGGTCGTGGATGCAATTTGGCCCGACCGTTACCCGCACATTCTAATGTAACGGGCATTGTTACTTTAGGTCGGTTTAATAGGTCGGATAACTGTAATGTAGTGGGGTTTTTGAAAAGGCCTTTCAATGATAGGGACCACGTTTCGGCATTAATGTTTGGCACATCAAAGTGAGTGAGTAGATAATGCATGCCAGTAGGAGTGATGTCGTAAGCAAGTGCTTCTAACAGCATTCCCCTGTTCCGAAACGCCAATGCCAGTTCTTCCGGATAAATCATGTCTTGATGACTGAGTCCAGAACCGTCTCCAACCTGTCCGAATATATTGTTTAAATCAGAAGTCGACATAAGTGCACCTTTTTTGATGATTGGATCAACCTTTCAAGTTTTCTGTATGGTCAGGCGAGATAGCCTATCGTTGTATTTTGGCACGTACAATACTACCGTATTCAGTCCAAGAACCATCGTAGTTGCGAACTTTCTTTAGACCAAGTAATTGTGTTAAAACAAACCAAGAATGAGAAGAGCGCTCCCCGATTCGACAATAAGTGATTGTCGAAGACGCTTCGGTTATTCCTGCTTCAGCGTATATTTCCTTCAATTCTTGAAAAGGCTTAAATGTTCCGTCTGAGGATACTGTCATTGCCCATGGTATATTAACCGCATTAGGGATATGTCCACTACGTTGAGCGCCTTCCTGAAGGATATTTTCAGGCGCAATTACGTCACCACTAAATTCTGAAGGTGATCGTACGTCGAGGAAGGATGTATTTCCCATGTTTACGGCTTTAAGTACTTCTTCTCGGTATGCCCTGATGCTTTCATCTGGTTCGGAAGCTGTATAAGAAACTTGCGACACCTTTGGAATTTCTTGTGTGAACGATCGTTTCTCTGATTCCCAAGTGGCTCGACCACCGTTCATCAATTTTACGGCATCATGACCATAGATTTTCATTTGCCAGAAAGCCCAAGCCGCGAACCAATTATTATTATCTCCGTAGAGTACCACTGTTGTATCGTTTGATATGCCAGAGGAGCCTAAGAGATCCTCCATTTGCGGTTTGGATATAATGTCACGGGAAAGAGTGTCTTGCAGTTGGGTGGTCCAGTTCCACCCTATTGCACCGCAAATATGGCCTGTTTTGTACGCAGAAGTATCGACATCTACCTCGACTAGGCATATTGTGCTTTTGTTTAGATTATCTGCGACCCAAGAAGTACTGACTAAAGATTCTGGATGTGCGTATTGCGACATGTATCACCTTTTATTTTGCTAAGGCTGTTAATCAGCATTGTTGGCATTATATACTGCATGTCTATAAAAAAGTATTTCCAAGACGAACTAGCGCATTTGGAATATCTGAGCTATTTAGGAACGATAACTGCTGTTATCGAAATTCAAGGTTGTTCAATACGAGCAAAAGTGGTTTCGTATTAGACTTTAGGTAATCTCATGTTAAGGGAGACGTGCGTGATTTTGATATAGCAAGTGCAGTTATTATGGCCAACAAACATAATACGCCTCCAATCATGAAGAATTCACTAAATACTTTGATTCCTGCAGCTGAAATTGATCCGTAGAATTCTTGGACTTGAAGAGTAAATTCAAGTGATGTTTGCCCTGCAACCGGAATAGGAGAATCAAAATGTGCGGTCAGCGTGTTGAATCTATGTGTTCCCCAAGATGAAAGCGTCGCCATTATTAATGTCATACCACAGAGGCGAGAAGCTGTAATTAATGCGGCTGCACTTCCTCTGTGGGTTTCTTCCACGGTATCTATTACTGAAAGAGTAATTGGTGTTGCTATTATTCCTAAGCCCAATCCCGTAAGTGCTAAATGAAGGGTAATTAGTGGTTCTGAGATATTTCTGTCCCACTGGGACATGAGAAAAAATCCAGTAGCGGCGGTCAACAGTCCTAATATGATAGGCATTCTATAATTTGTACTTTGTACTATATAACCACCTATTACTGCGCCAAAAGGAATAGCCAATGTTAGACGCATCAGCATAAATGCGCCGTCCATAGATGATAATTCTAAGATCGTATTGGAAAATAGCGGCACAGTTACTATCGCTGTGATTAGTGCGCCTCCTATAAAAACATGTGTTAAACTTGCAGCTCTAAAAATTGTGGATTTAAATATTGATGTGGGCAAAATGGGATGAGAAGTTAATTTTTGCCTTAAGATAAACAGTATTAGGAATATCGCTGAGCTCAAAATAATTAGTCCCATTATCCCATCTGGATTGTCTATCATAGATAGGCCAATAGTGATCATCACCAATGTTCCCGTGATTAATACGCCTCCTAGGTAGTCTACAGGAGAAGTTTTTACAGGTGTAAATGTGAAAAATAACATAGCGATGATTATCATAGTCAACCCGAAGGGGACGTTTATCCAGAAAATCCATTGCCAAGAGAAATATTTGACAACCGCTCCCCCAAGTAAAGGACCTGCTACACCACCTAACTCAGCTACTGAAACAATTATTCCAAGTACTATGCCTCTGTTTTGACTGGGGAACAAAGTAGCGGATATTGCAATGGCGGCAGGAATAATTGCCCCTGCGCCTACAGCTTGTACAACTCTGGCGACTATTAATAAGTTCAGATCATTGGAAGTGGCAACGCCGAAAGATCCAATAATGAAAATTAGTGTAGATATAATGAAAACTCTTTTATGTCCATAAATATCTAACATTCGTCCAGCCATTGGCATTGCCGCTAGATAGCCGACTAAATATCCTGTTACTATCCAGGATGTGTGATCTAAGTCCCATACGGCCAACTGTAGATGGAGCATTATAGAAGGAATGATTGTCACTACCACGGTTTGATCTGCTGAGGATAGGAATACGCAAGTCAAAAGAGATGCTAGAACGAGATATCTTCGTTGCTTTGACATTTAGTAGTAGGCCTTACCCAATTTTTAGCTATGATTTTCTTTTAAATATGAAAGAATAGTTTTGCAGGTTTTAATGGACCATATACACATTATTATAAAGGTGGTTCAATTACCAATGGCTCGTTAAAACTTGAGAAGGTTATAGTTCTTATAATTCCAGAACTTTCGTTAGGAGTAATTTTGCCTTCTAGCGTAATCTCAGTTAGGTAATTTGTGGAGCGCTCTATCTTCAAACTGGCTGTGATAGTTTCTGTGCTGGTAGTTTTGAAAAAAGCCTTGAGCACAGTAGCTTTTATGTAAGTTTGCAGGTGGATAAAATTAGTTTCAGTATCAGATATTATTAGACCAGTGTTTTCTGTTAACAACCTTGTCAGTCCTTCGGTTGGCTTGAAAAAGTCGAAAGTATTCATTTCTTCTGGAACTTTGATCCATTGCCTATTAATTGGATTTGTTATGTATACGTCCGAATTTATAAGAATAACTTCGCCTTCTAAGAAATATTTGTCAGAGGATATACTAGAAAAATATAAGTGGAGTTTATTCGGTGTGGCTATGCTCCCTTTGATTTTGGTAAGCACTAAATTCTCTGATAATGGCGTTCCCCTGGATTTGTGTTCCAGCTTGAATTTAAAGGTTTTAAGTTTCGCCATAGACAATGCTGTATTTTCGATAATAACCTCAGGGGTGTTGAGGCTAAGTGATTCTGTCGGAGTTGGAGGATGTGAGAATGGGGTGTTGTATAGGAACCTGCAGGACAGTGTCACCAAGATCGTACATAGTAATAATATTGTTGTACTGAGTATTAGTAAAGACTGAACGTTGGTGTTAAAGGCTGTCATAAGCCCAAAGCCTTGAATACTTCAAGGAACTGACCAACGTTACCCGGTTGATACCAAGGCGTTACATGAGTAACTAGCATTTTGCTATTAACTACATAAACTCTTCTAACTCGGTTCTCATCACTCTCTGAGAGGGTGTTATACATATTGGACACTTCGGAATCTTTGTCATAGCCTATGGGAAAAGGGAAGCAATCCAGTGATACAGAGAATTTGCGGTGTGAGGAAAGTTTATCTCCGCTTATTGCCATAGCTGTGGCCTTCAAGTCTTGTATCGTAGGAAGCTCTTCCATAAAGGAAGACAGCATTTGACGTCAGCCGGGGGTTCCGTCTTCGATGTAGAACAAGAGTACCACCTTGTTAAAGCGAGTTACTAAATTTGATAATGTAACAAGGCCTTTTGTTGTTTCTATGGTGAAGTCTGGTGCGGGTTCTCCAATTTTAAGCATAAATTTGGCTCTTGATACCCTGTATGATGAATAGAAAGAGCTCTGTCAAACATGACAGAGCTCTTTCTCATAGTCCAATTACAAAGGCCCTTTCACGGCTTTATTGAAACTGTAAATGACCTATTGTGATTATCTTTTGCTTCTTGCATATAGAAGACCACCGGAAGTGATGAGCATAAATGCAAGAGCCAAAGCCATTTGTGCCATCATCGGGATTGTTGTATCTCCTACACTGGGGGTCAATACTACTCCAGCCGCTCCACCGTAATTGTAAGTAGCTAGAGCTTGAGCGCCACTGTACGCCTGCTCAGCACCACCTTTGTCATTGGATGTCATTCCATTTCTTGCAGCGTCTAATGACCCTGACACATTTGTCAGGAGTGCTTGAGCTATTACAAGGCTGTCCTGGTTAAGTACTTCCAGCGCGCCATCGTGTGCCTCGGTGGCCCATCCGGAGGCGTTCGTAATTGAAGCAGATACTGAAGCGGAACCGTCACCCAGAGTTGTTTGAGCTGAAGCCGCGTGGGCGATAGCACCAGAATCACCGTTTATAGAGGCGATAGCGCTTTCAGTATGAGTCTTAAGATCTGCGAGAGAAGCAGCGCTTCTAGCAGAGGTGGCGCTTGCTATCGCGCTATCTAGCGAGCTCCTCAGACCGGTTAGAGCGCCATCTGAGGCGACCAATCCGCGTACAGTAGATAGTGTACCCGCAGCCACTGTACTGGTGAATGCAGTTGTGCCTGACGGACTACTAGCATCCGCATCTGGTACTGCTTCCACACTGACCATAACCGTATCGTACCCATCTAGTAGATTGGCTCCATCGGGTGATACCCAAGAGTGACTGATATCACCGAGTCCTGTCATTTTCATGACGCCTGTGCTCACTTGGGCTCCGCTACTTGAGTTTACCAGCCATCCCTCGTACGCTTGGCTGGCGTCCAACCTGGTAACACCGGTCATCGAGTAGCTGATTCTATCACTAAGGCTAGAACCATCAGATATTACCGCTGTGCCAGATCCGTCGTACGATGAGCCCGCCTGGGCTACAGAGACCGGAACGGTCATTAAAAGAACGAGTCCTAAGATTAAAAGTATTCTAGACATACTACGTGCCTTTCCTCCTTGGATGGTATGCGTAAAGATGTCAGACTAAACGTCCAATATACTCTACCACAAGCTATTTCATCGGAATATACTTTCCGACCCTAATTTATCACAAAATCTCCAAAATATCAGCGTGTTTCAGATCTAGATCATATTTCCGGTGCGATATACCACTTTTCTACGGCTACGGATTTTATACTCACTATGGGCAAATCTTTACCGTATTTATCTTGAGTGGCACAGACATTTTCTTCTAAAAGATATCTAGATACAAGGCCTCTTTGCACCTAATTATTGCTTTCTTTTGACTATCGACGTTATTTGAGTTTCCAGTCACTAGGATACCAAAAATTGGTGCCGAAGGTCGGAGTCGAACCGACACGCCCGTGAGGGCAACGGTTTTTGAGACCGCCGCGTCTACCATTCCGCCACTTCGGCATGCGGTTAATAGTATATGTGTGGCACCTGCAAGAGGCAATAGGTTTAAGGATCCAGTTTAAATTTAATGGTCTGCATTTACCTGACCGGGAACAATGAGCCTCCGAAGATTAGCTATCCGTTATTCTGACTGTGGTTCTGCTATAAAAATAGGGATTCGCCTGTCCGTCTTTTCTTTGTATTCCTGATAAGGTGGCCATACGCTAACAGCTATGGAAAATAATCTATCTCTTTCCGTTTGGTCAACTATTTCTCGGACAACCATGGATTGTACTGAGGCGCCGTCACGTATTTCAACATTTGCGTCCGCTTTAAGGTTGTAATACCAACCAGGATTAGCGGGGGCTCCTCCTTTTGAAGCTACGAGCACATAATTTCCCCCATCTGCCACGCGCATTAGCGGTGTTTTCCTAGTAGCTCCGGTACTATGTCCTCGATTGGTAACAATGATGACTGGAACGCCTTTAAGAGTGTTCCCGTCACGTCCATCACTACCTTCGTATAATTCCACTTGATCAGCGACCCATTGCCATGTGCTGGGAATATATTCAGCCATTTTGATCCCCTTCTAATAAATTGTTAACCTACATTATACATACCTACATAGTCCACGGTAGTAGCTAATCCTGCGGATTCAACTCCTGAGATATGAGCTTTATTATTGCTGATCTTTTGGTCTTTTAAGAAAGCGTCGTATTGCTCCTCTAGATATCACCCCTAGAATTAGAACTAGTAATATGACCGTGATAATTAATGTTATGGCCAGTTGACTCATATTGAGTCTCCTGCATTGCAGTAGTATTCTGATTTGGGTTTATTAAAATGCACAGGTGCAGGGGATCAGACTGAGATCTAATAGCCCGCCTTTATCAGATCAGCCATGCGTTCCCCTATCATCATTACTGTGGCATTAAGAAATGCCCTAACACAATCAGGCATTATGGAAGCGTCAATAATGCGCAGGTTATTTATTCCATGGACTTTGCCGTATTGATCGACGACCGAATAATCGTCCGAAGAGGGTCCCATTTTACAGGTGCCACAGACGTGGGAATAGGTAGATACTTCCCTTTGAAGCCATTTGTCCAGAGTGTCGTCAGATTTTAAATCTTCGCTAGTTGGATTTATCAACTCACCAGCAATAGACTTGAAAGATTTATCCTCAATTAGATCCAATGCAAGTCTAATCGCATTTCTCATTCGCTCTAAGTCAGACTGCTCAGAGAAGTAATTGTAGTTTATGTAGGGCTGAATTACGGGATCGGATGATTGAAGTTTTAATTCTCCTGAGCTTTTCGCTAATGCAATGGCTATCATCATTTGCATTAGCGTCCTATCTTCCTTGTAATCGTTTTTCTGATCGGCTTGATTTGCTGAGCCTCCAATTGAAATCCACATATCATTTCTCAGTTTCGACGCTGTGGAAGTGTAGGTTAAATTTAATTGCCGATCAGGCTCGGATTCATCTATTGTCATTTCTTTGTGTTTTTTCCAGATGACGCTGACCGCTGGATGATCTCTTAGGTTTTGCCCGACTCCCGGGATGTCTGCTATAACTGGGATCCCGTATTTTTGAAGATTACATTTTGGTCCAATACCCGATAGCATTAATATATGCGGAGATCCAATTGCTCCAGCGCTTAGTATGATTTCCTTCCCTTCAATCTCAAATAGAGTCCCGTTACTATCTACCAATACCCCTGCGGCTGTTTTGCCTTTCAGGATAATCTTCTTGACCAGACAATTTGAACGAATGGTTAAGTTTAATCGATGCCTTGCCTGACTCAGAAAAGCGATTGATGCACTGGTTCTCATTCCATCGACTATGTTCCAAGTGGTAGGCCCGACTCCTGAGGAATCAGGGGCGTTTCGGTCAAGACTTTCTTTAAATCCAGCGTTAAGGCAGGCTTGTCTGAAGGCAGATTGAATAGGTACCCAATTTTCTTGTTGATGTCTATATATAGTTATAGGGCCGGTGGATCCATGGAAGTCACCGTTGAAGTCTGGATCAGTCTCCAGTTTGTTGTAATAGGGCAATACACTCTGAAAGTCCCAGCGATCATTTCCCATGGAAGCCCAATGATCAAAATCCTCAGGTATCCCCCTAACAAATGCTGCCCAATTTATCGCGCTGGAACCACCTGTAACTTTTCCACGCGGTACTGGCATGTCCCTTTCAGATGTCTTGGTAGCCTTCGCTTTGAAATTCCAGCTATGTCTCCCTGTATTAAGTTCTTTAGATCCCGAGAGATCTACCCATTTTATCTCGTCGGGAATAAGTTCTAAGCTTGGATAATCTGGACCAGCTTCTAACAATAATACGGATGCGCTCTGGTCTTCTGATAATCTCGTAGCTAGAACTGAGCCTGCTGACCCTGCACCGATGACTATATAGTCGTATTGCAAAATTCCCCTTTCCTAACTGCGTATTAGGCTTCATAACAATATTTGCTATTCGTAGAATGAGAATTCTTGTCTCCAGGCTATGTATTCTTTGAGGCCAGACACCAGGTTGTATTTGGCAATATGGCCAATGTCGGTTTGTAGTCTTGTTACGTCCAGAGGTCCACGATCCAGAGTGCCAGTTAAGGCTCCTATATCTTTTGATGTGGCATCTATAATCTGTATGTCGGGTTTTAGTTCTTTCAAGGCATTTACTATGTCTTCAAGTGTTATCCATATGCCGGAAGAAACGTTGTATGTATCAAAACTGAGATTCGTCGCTTCCAGGACAGCTAGAATTCCGTGCGCTATATCAGTTATGTAGGTGTAGTCTCTTCCGTGAGAGAGATCCCCGATTTCTAGTGGCTCTTTTCTGAGGACTTTGCCGGTGAGTTCTTTCAATAGAGATTGGTTGGCTCGATGTCCTGTAATCCTTTCCATAGGTCCATATGGAGAGCTGAGTCTTACGCTTACAGTTTCAAACCCGTGTAATTCGCCATACCGTCTTGTGATGAGTTCACTCGCATACTTTGTGGATTCATAGAGTGTTTTTGGTAGCAATTCAGCTGTTTCTTTTAGTACTTCCTCCGGATCATGGCCTTCTCCATAAACAGATCCGGAGCTAACATATAGAAATCTCTCTGGGACGACCTGTCTTGCCAGTTCTAACATGTTTTTAGTGCCGATTATGTTAGTTTCTAATATTAGACTGCTTTGAGATTGCTCGATTTCAGGGAATATTCCGGTGAATACAGCGGCATGCACGATTTTTGTAATTTTATTGGTGGTCAGCTTTTCAACTGAGTCGGGATCCAGTATGTTCCCTTGGATGAAGGTGATTTGCGATTCCCAAGGTTTTAAAAACCCCTTGACCAGTGTATTTGGTGGAACGTAGTCAAAACAGAGTATTTCATGACCAGTCTCGGCCAAGGCCCTAACCAGGTTACTTCCTACAAAACCAGTTCCTCCAGTTACCAAGATAGTCATTTTTATATTCCTTTAGGGGTTTATCTGGACTTCCGATAAATGAGATCAAAATCTGTCGGATTACTTATGTTAAAAGGATATCAGAACATAATGCTCGTAGTCTTTCCGTAAGGAGATCATAATATTGATCAGCATTGATATCTCCTATAAACAACGCGTTGGGTTTCCGGTTTGTAACTTTCCACCAGTCTGCTACGGTCATGCCACGAGTAAGTTCGGACTCAGTTTCTATTTCGACATTTATGTATCTACCCGTAAACATATCAGGTTGTAACAAGTATGCTATTACGCATGGGTCGTGTAAAGGAGCCCCAACAGACCCGTATTTCTCTTTGTCAAAACGCTCAAAAAAATTCATCCAGCTAGCAACTGCGGGGCCAATAGGCGGGCCAATTTTTCTAAATGTGGTTACACGTTCCGCAGATGTAAGAGCTTTATGGGTTACGTCAAGAGGTAGAACAGTTAACTTAATTCCGGAAGAAAAAACGATTTTAGCGGCCTCAGGATCAACGAAAATGTTAAATTCAGCAGATGGAGTTATGTTCCCACCAGCAAAGTAAGCCCCGCCCATCAGTATAATCTGTTTAATTTTGCTGGTAATGCTTGGCGCCTTTAGTAATGCCTCCGCAACATTTGTCAAAGGCCCCAAAGCACAGATAGTTATGGTGTCAGGCGGGTTATTTTCAATAGACTCTATCAAAAAGTCGACAGCATGCATTTCCATAATGGGCATAACTGGTTCTGGAAGTGTAATGCCATCTAATCCCGTCCTGCCATGAACGTGTTCTGCTGTGACAAGCTCCCTCTTCATCGGTTTTGGGCAGCCAGAATAAATTTGAGTCTTTTCTTTACTGGCCAATTCACTGATTATTCGAGCGTTTCTCACACCAAGGGACAGCGGTACGTTTCCGGCTACAACTGTAATGCCAAGTAAATTCAGTTCATTAGGTGATGCTAATGCGACCAATATGGCGACTGCATCGTCTTGCCCTGGGTCAGTGTCTATAATTATATTTTCCATTTTTTCAATTTGCCTTTCAAAAAGGTTACAAGTGAGATTGCAGAATCCCCTTAGGGGCTCCTATTTATTATTGTATTGAATGGTTTCTAAGTGCAAATCTGAATATGTACCGTCAGTTGGCTGCCAACTATATAAGTGTGGTTGGAGGGCCCAGGTGTCATGGCGCCATATAACGGGTGCTGCCCAATATTGATGGTAAAGCTCTTGGTTGAGTTCTTTTAGTCTCTTAGTACGGTCGTCTGGGTTCGTCAGATCCTTTAGCTCTTGGAAAATTTTGTCACCTAGCGCTGGATCATGATAGCTAAGTACGCTGTGAATGGATGATGTGAGATATCGTTCAACTGAATTCATGATTCCCCCTGGCCATGGTATGTGGCCCCCATGGAAGATAGGTGCGGGGAACATGTCATCAAAATGTTGGGGTCTCGGTACATAACGGGCTTTGATAGTTGTATATTCGGCCGGAACTATAGAAACGTTTATTCCTATATTACGCCAGTCGTCAGCGATCATCTCGTTGATTTTAGGTATTTGTGTAAGGCCATATGCGGCAATAGACATAAGATGCACGGTTTCGCCTTGATAGCCAGATTTGCTAAGAAGATTGATAGCTTGTTCGCGATCGTACCCGTATGGTTGTAAATTCGGGTCATAGCCATCAGCTAAAGGTCCAAACATTGCAGATCCACTAGAGAGGGTAGCTGCTTCCGGTGGATATAATGAGTCTACTATATTTCTCAAGTCGGTACCTAGAACTAGAGCTTGCCTGAAGTTTTGATTGGCTGTTAGAAAACTCGAATCGTAACTCATAAAAAAACGTAGAGTGGTTTCAACGATATTCCTTGGCCCATCTATGGTGAAACCTTGCGACTTGACTGATTCCACCTGGTCTACGCTTATAGGTGCCATGTCCGTGGTATTGGATTTCAGCATTGCGACTCTCGTTACACTGTCTGGGACCTGCACTATTCGGAGGCGCTCAAAATGAGGAATCCGATCTGAATTCCAATAATCAACATTGCTTTCGTATTTGATGGATTCACCTAGAATTCTTTCTGAGAAACGCCAGGGTCCACTTCCTACAGGGTTTTCTCTGAAATGATCAGAACCAACGCTGTTCCAATACTGCATGGGTAACAGAGGAACATCCTCAACCTCAGGGCCCAGACGGTTCATAAACGCGAAGTCAGGAACCACAAGTTCGATTTTTGCCGTGTACCTATCTACAAGGTCCACTCCTTTGATGTTTTCTGCGATGTATCCACAACTAGCACAGGCGGCAGATACTCGCGAATAGTGATCCATACTGAAACGAATATCTTCCGAGGTTACTTCTGTACCGTTGTGCCATTGCATATTCTTTTTTAAAGTTAGCGTGTACTGACTAGCGTCCCCACTGGCATCCCAGGTGTTCAGAGCACCTAGCTGGGTAGAAGGTCTGCCATTTGCCTGCGCACCAAGGAGATGATCGTACATGTGCCCGTGGTACCGAAACCCTGTCTGGGAATCCAAGGATGGGTCTAGTACTTCTGCACCGAAAGTTGGGAGGGTGACCTTTAGTGTTTGTCTATCTTCTAATGAAACTGACCCTTCATCTAAATATAAATATATGCCGACAGAGAGCGCTACTAACACGATTATCATGGGAAACCATATAAAAGGCTGGTTCAACTTGAGCTTCTTTTGGAGTAAATTAGTCCACGCGGAACTCATGGTATGGATTCTCTCCTAGTAGTATTTTAGTAAATGTTGTTAATTATTTCAGGGTTCTATCAATCATAGCAGGGTTAAGGCGGCATAGGGTGTTACGTGTTGGATAAAGCTTGGTGTCTGACACATCTTAATTACTGAATTAGTGGCAGATTATGATGCCTGCCTAACTGGGTATGTTGGTGTCGCAGGTATGGCAAGTTCCAAATAGCTCTAGGGAATGAGAATCTATTGATAGAGAGTGTTCACTCTCTATGCGGTTGACTTCGTCATCCAAAGTTGCTTCAAGCAGAGGGTTTAGCTCAATGTCTGTGATAGAACCACATTTTTTGCAAAAAATGTGGTGATGATGTGGTGTCTCCCCTACGTTAAGTTCAACGACCATAGTGTTTTCCGGGGTAGTGAATTCGGTTAATAGTCCAAAGTCTTTTAGGTCTCCGATGACTCTGTAAAGCGTAGATTGTTTTAATGCGCCTTTCGAAAGTTTTAGGACTTGATCTATAGTCAGAGGACGTGATTCTTTCAATAACAACTCTAGAACCACTAGTCGTGGCTTGGTGATAGTTGCTTTTTTTGAACTCAAGAGACTCCTTGACTGTGTTTTTAGCGATATCATTATCGGATTATACCTCCATGTAAATCTCTTGACAAAAATCTAAATGAGACTTATTCTCATTTTATACAGAATGAGAATCATTCGCAATAAGTACTTGAGGTTCGCCTCAGCTAGGAAAATTCAGATCTTCCAACTTGCGAATAAATGCAAATAGCACTTTAGCGTTACTCGATCGCGGTAAATGTGCTAGGGGTTGCCCTAGACGGGAGATCTGAATGTTCCTTGTATTGTGAATAAATGCAAATAGCAACTTTACCGCTACTCGAGGACTTTGTTCATAGGGTGATCGGTTGAAGAGAAAGATGGTACATTGAAAATCTTACGTATTACTCAAGCCTTTGTCATTTTACTGATTATGACATTGTTGGCCTGTCAACAGGCTGATTCTTCGCCTCAACAGACTGATTCTGCGCCTCAACAGACTGATTCTGCGCCCTCTGTAGAATCAAATTCTGGTGAGAGCATTATTAATATAACAGCTACAACACCTATGATAGCGGATTGGATAAAGCACGTAGGTGGAGAGCAGGTAACTGTACAGACGATAATTCCACCTTCTATAGACCCACATACTTTCCAGCCCGGGGCAAAAGATATTGCGAGTATAACTGATTCCAATTATGTTTTTGCGATTGGCTTGTCATATGAGGGTGGGTGGCTTACTAAATTGCTGGACAATCATCCAGATATTGAGGTTGTTAACTTAGGGGAAGTTGTATCGCCGATAACATTTGATGCTCATGATGAAGAAGAAGGTCATGAAGGTCATGATGAAGAAGAAGGTCATGAAGGTCATGATGATGAAGATGGCCATGAAGGTCATGATGATGAAGATGGCCATGAAGGTCATGATGATGAAGATGGCCATGAAGGTCATGA
>CAZQPS010000011.1:0-21376 GCA_964595285.1 uncultured Dehalococcoidia bacterium
CTCCTGATCCTTATTAAATCTATCAAAAATTAATATTTGTTCTAAGTTGTGCCACATAGTAACTAAAGCCCAGAAGCAGTGTCAATAACCTTTTTCAGTATTTTTCTAGTAAACAATTAAACTTTTCAAATCTATTCAGTAAGTGAAAAATATACCTCGAGAAGGATCAATTAGTGTCATTCGTACTTAAATCATATAAATTTAAACGTTAAATTTACGTTTCCAGTTATTGTATATATGCAAAGTTAATTCTTAGTCTTAACTAATATTAAGATTCATATTAAATAGGGAATTGAACGGAGAATATAGAATTTCCCCCAGACCCTGCAGTAATATTTATTTTCACTCAAATGGGCTAAGATTAAATCGTTGGAGGTGGTTTATGAATAAACTAGTGGATAAAATTTATGGTTGTCTCCTGGGAGGAATGATAGGTGATGCTTTTGGGGCGCCCGGAGAAGGCCTTACCTATCGCGAAATTCAAAAGAAATATGGGACAGACGGCCTTACTACTTTTGAGGGGATGGGAACGGATGACACTGCGATTCGCAATCAATTGATAGGGACAATATTAAAATGTGAGGGTTATCCAAACGTGGATGCCTTCGCTCAATCCTTCATTAATTCACGCGATAGCAACTACAGTTTGTGGTACACCCCAGTTCGCAACTCTTATCATAAATTCTCCGAAGGACTCTCCCTCCCCGCCTATGCGGGCTGGGGGAATATGCAAAGTTCGTCAACCGCTATGGCTATCTCACCTTTGGGAATTATTAACGCAGGAAACCCTAGACAAGCAGTGTTGGAAACTCAGGAAATAGCCTCTCTTATACATAACGGACCTACAGGATTTTGTAAAGATGCAGCATGCAGTATAGCTGCAGCTGTAGCTGCCTGTTTTAGCCCATCCGCTAACATAGACTCCATTATCGCATCTGCAACTGAATTCTTATTACCTGTAAGCTCACGAGAATTAATAGACCTAATTGAAAAAGCATTAAATATGGCAAGTAACCTTGGAAATTATGAGTCCTTTCGAGAGGCTTACTACGAAGAATGTCTAAGAGAGGTGCTCGCCGATTCTAGAGAAACTATACCGGCAACACTAGCAATACTTCATCTTTCGAAAGGAGATCCCAGCAAAGCTATCCCATGGGCGGCTAATTTTGGTAGAGACGCTGATACAATCGGAACCATGGTTGGTGGCATTGTGGGCGCAATGTGTGGAATATCTGGCCTACCGCAAGAATGGGTTGATAAAGCGACCCAGATTCATTCGGCAGAAGCGGATTACTCAGGGGATAAATACCCATCTAGAAAAGCTGATACAGATCTCCCAACTTTTGATTACGCGGAAATATCCGAGCAATTCGAATCAATAATTAAAGATCGTCAAGCAGAGCTTTCCAATATAAGTGGCAACCTTAGAAAATTGAATGCAGACCTCTAGAATCCATAATGTATGGCCAACTCTTTGAGCACCCTTAATTATTATCTTTTAATTACTGAGTCGTAGCATACTCTCCATTGACTGTTCCATGCGTAGGTTGATAAACTGGACGATGACGATGTCCCTGTAGCTCAGTTGGATAGAGCAGCTGCCTTCTAAGCAGCGGGCCGCGGGTTCGAATCCTGCCAGGGACGCCACCCGATAATAGCAGCACTATGGGTTGACTCCGTGCCCATAGTGCATATTATAATATATACATATGCACACCGGCATATTTCCTATTCAAAGTCTATGTGAGCTCTCCCATTACATCCTTACCAATAGTTCCAACCAACATGACATCTGAAATACATTCTGTTATTGGTAAATTCGTCTTCCTCAGAACCCTAATGTAATTACCCGTCAAGCCTGACCAATATGACTGCTTATTGAAACTGGTCATACTCTCCCACAGCACACTGTGTACGCTCCCTACCATTCTCGTCCTGAATGTCATTCTATGCATGTCTCCCAAGTCAAGCAGCACCCTTTGCCGGCGTGCTTTAGTTTGCCCATCTACTTGGCCATCAAAATAAGCAGCACTCGTACCAGGTCTTGGGGAGTATGGAAAGACATGTAAATCAGAAAACCCCAGTTCTTCAACTATTTCACATGTAAGGGAAAAATCTTCTTCAGTCTCGCCTGGAAATCCAGTAATTACATCAGCAGTGATAGATGCATTGGCTACAGTATTCCTTATCATAACTGCTGAATCAACATAGTCTTCTGACCGGTATCTTCTGCGCATTTTAGTAAGTATATTGTTACTCCCGCTCTGTAACGGCAGATGAAAATGAGGACATAGCCTCTCGTTCCTCCATAATTGCAGAAGTTCACTACTAATTTCTTGTGGTTGCAACGAAGAAACACGTATTCTGCCTATATCGGTTGCATTCAATATCCGTCGCAGTAGCTCACACAAATCCATATTCTGCCATTCGAAACCGTAGGTGCCTAATTGTGTGCCTGTCAGAACGACTTCTTGATAACCTTCCATAGATCTCGAATTTATTTCCTTGATTATCTGATCTGGATTTATACTCACTTCCCTACCCCGAACCTTCGGAACTATGCAATAGGCACAGACTTGATTACATCCTTCTTGTATCTTGACCATAGCCCTTGCTCTAGAAACATCAGTCCTTAAAGCAAGATCCATTGGCCCTACCAACGCATTAGACCAAGTAGTCGATGAACCCCTTATCCAATTCTGAACCGTATTCACGAGAGATGTTTTATCTCTGTTGCCAAAGACTAAATCTACTTCTTCCATAGATTTCACATCATCTTGCGCTCTTTCTGTGTAACAGCCAGCTGCCACTAAAGTAGCATTCGGATTCAGACGTCTAGCTCTTCTCAGGGCTTGCCTAGCCTTTTTGTCTGCTGTGTGGGTGACCGTACAACTATTCAACAAATACACATCGCTCGGTTGTCCTACAGAGACTTGCTTGTAACCAGCCATAACAAATTCTCTGGCCAACACAAGTGAATCTGCCTGATTCAATTTGCATCCATGGGTCTCTATGGCAAATGTGGGTGTATTTTCTTTTCTCACTCTAACACGTAATAATCGCCTGTATAATGGTATGAATGGTATTATAGGTTTGTGGTTTGACTGGAGTCAATCAGCAAACCTTATTTTCTAAATGAAAGTCTAAACATGAACAAGAGACTAGACTGGCTTGATAGAGCGAAAGAAATATTAGCGTATGCACCAGAGGCTTCAGATTTTATTGAGCGCGCCAGCAAGAATTTCTCAGCCAAGAAAAGCGACGCAACACTCATAAGCCTCCTTTGGGTGGAAGCAAATGCCATGGATGAATTATTTTATTCGCTCTTAGGGGACATTAATGAAGAACTTTTAAACGGAGTGGGCACAATTGATACAACCAGAGGAGCATCACTCAAACAATCAAAGTCTGGAAACGTGGTCCCTTCATACGAGTGTTCATGGACTTTAGAATGGGAATCTGAAAAATCAGTTAGTATCGTGCTCTCAATTTGCCCGACCACGAAAACGATCGACATGTCTGTCGCCGGAGGAAAGTCTGAATTTAAACAGGATGTACTTTCTCCAACAGACCATAACTCAATAGAAAAAACCTTAGCCAATGCGGTTGTATTTGAAATATTGGATGTAGAGCAGTAATTTTTTGAAACTCTCCTCCGAAGGATCAATGGAAAATATTAATCCGAACTAAGGATACCTTGTTATAGGTATCCTTTTGCCGAAGTGGTTGATATACTGCCCCGCAAGCATCAGGTTGAAAAGATATATGCTCATATTTTCTTCTTACGGGGGAATCTGTTTTATGAAAAGCCGTGTGGTTATAACTGGACTGGGTATGGTAAGCCCATTGGGCCTAGATCATGACTCTACGTGGCAAGGTCTGATCAATGGGCGTTCAGGGGTGAACCCGATATCTAGCTTCGATACAGATGGGCTGCAGACCACCATAGCAGCGGAAGTCAAAGGATTTGATCCAGAATCACTATTGGGTAAGAAGCAAGCGAGAAGGATGGATCGGTTTGTGCAACTAGCTTCTGCCGCCGCATTCGAAGCCAAGAAAGCGGCCGGACTCGAAATAACTCCGGAAAACGCTACCAGAACCTCAATAATGATTTCCAGTGGTATTGGAGGGATTATCACTCTCTCTAATCAAATTGGGGTCATGATGGAGAAAGGGGCATCACGTGTAAGTCCATTCCTAGTCCCTATGATGCTTCCCGACATGGCCTCAGGACAAGTATCTATTATATTGGGCGCCAAAGGACCTAATTATTCGACAGTTTCCGCTTGCTCAAGTGGAGCTGATGCCATTGGCCAGGCGCTAGAAGTTCTCCAGCAAGGAGACGCGGATGTCGTACTCGCAGGGGGTGCAGAGGCAGCTATCTGCCCAATCGGAGTGGCTGGATTCAACGCGTGTATGGCGCTGTCAACACGAAATGACGATCCCCAGAAGGCCTCGCGCCCTTTTGACGCAGAAAGAGATGGATTTGTCTTAGGTGAAGGAGCCTCGGTACTAGTCCTAGAGACTCTGGAAAGCGCTATTTCCAGAGGTGTAAAGCCCCTAGCTGAACTATCTGGTTACGGATCAACTGCAGACGCCAACCACATAACACAACCTGCTCCAGAAGGAGAAGGTGCTGCACGTGCTATGAATATCGCACTATCAAAAGCACACATAAAGCCTGATGAAGTGGACTACGTTAATGCTCATGGTACTTCTACTCCTATGAATGACAAATATGAAACTATGGCTCTAAAATCAGTTTTCAGCGAAGAAGCGTATAACCTATCCATAAGCTCAACCAAATCTATGACAGGCCATTTGCTTGGGGCTAGTGGAGCTCTCGAGGCAGGGATATCAGCATTAACCTTGTCAAATGGCATCATCCCTCCAACAATAAATCTTGAAAACTCGGACCCGGAATGCGATTTGAACTACACACCGAACATATCTAGAGAAATGTCGGTACGAACGGTAATGAGCAATTCTTTCGGATTCGGCGGACACAATGCATCATTAGTATTCCAAGCTTTTGAAGAGTAACTCAACTCTGAATAACTATGAATCCCAGACTGCAATTGGAACTTCACGGCTTTTAGTTTAGCATCAAGGTTGCAACCGCCTAATTATGAGAATACGTGTTTATGATTACTAAACGCTGGGTTAAGCGAAGCTTCCCTCCGCGAGACTTCCATGAAGAAATTGGACTCCCCTACTTCCACTCTCATCTTCTTTATAACAGAGGCATCCGCGATCTAATATCTTTAAAAGCCTTTCGATCCAGTAAACGAAATTCTTGCTACGATCCTTCCCTTTTGCCAAATATGGGAAAAGGAGTGATACGGATCCTGTCAGCCATTCGCTCCAAAGAAAATATTGCAATCTTCGGCGATTTTGATACGGATGGCATCACTGGCACTGCCTTACTAATACGTGCTCTGACAGACCTTGGTATCAGAGTTATTCCATACATACCTGACCGAGTTGATGAAGGACATGGCCTGAACCGCGAAGCTATCCAACTTCTGTATACTCAAGGAGTCTCTTTGATAATTACCGTGGACTGCGGAGCCACGTCTGTCGAGGAAGTCGAGTTAGCGTCAGATCTGGGAATTGACACTATTGTCACGGATCACCATGTAATGACCGATGAAGCCCCTCGGGCTCACGCAATCATAAATCCAAATCACCCTAAATCAAAATACCCTTATATATATCTGACTGGTGTCGGCATGTCGTTCAAACTAGTAGAGGCGTTATATCAAGAGCTTAATAAACCGTGGCCAGAACACTTACTGGATTTGGTAGCCTTGGGAACAGTTGCAGATGTCGGACCATTGACAGGTGAAAATAGGTTTCTGGTAAGGAAGGGGCTTCAGCAGCTGAACAAAACGAAAAACCCGGGTATTCTAGCGCTAGCGTCGGTCGCAAAACAAAAAATAGGCACTCTCGACACAGAGTCTCTATCATTTGGTTTAATACCAAGACTAAATGTGGCAGGGCGACTTGGTCACGCCAGTACAAGTCTTTCCTTATTAACGTCTTCCAAACCTGGAGAAGCTCGAATGCTGGCCCTCAAACTTGACGATCAGAATAGACAAAGACAAGCGATTACTCATGAAGGAGTCACCGAAGCGTTATCCCAAATAGAGAATGTAGATGACAATCGTCTTTTACCCTCTATCATCATAGTTAAGAGCACCTCCTGGATACCAGGAATACTTGGGCTCATTGCCAGTCAGATGTCAGAAAGATTTTACAGACCGGCAATTGCAATAAACTTGGGGGAGAAAATTAGCAGAGGGAGTGCCAGGAGCATCCCGGAGTTTAATATGGTTGAAGCCATAGAAGATTGCGCCGACATCCTAATAAAATCGGGGGGGCATCATCAAGCTGCTGGTTTTACATTAGCGACGTCGTCTGTTTCCCACCTGGAAAAAAGACTTCTAAAATGGTCTGCAGGCAAACTACAACATATGGATTTGTCCCCTACCGTAAACATAGACTGTGAAGTCCCATTTTCTATATTTACTCAGGAAAACGTTAATTTCATACAGTCCCTTGCTCCATTTGGCGAAAAAAATGAACCACCTTCTTTTTTAACTCGCGAAGTCAAAGTACTAGACCTAAAATCAGTTGGTGCTGGCGGGCAACATTTGAAACTACAACTATGGAATAACGGGAAGACTTTTGACGGCATCGCATTCCGTCAGGGGCATCTTGCCAGACTGATAAATAGTAATCCCATTGATATTGTCTATAGCATAGGGATCAACACGTGGGGCTATCGCCCAACGTTACAACTTACCGTACACGACGTTAGAGTGTAGCCTACATTGTAATAACCAGTATATTCAATATCGGAAGACATTCCGGTAATCAGAAACATTGTGTGAATCTCTGATAAAAACCAGTATGGGGAATAATATTTAGCAGTATTTACCGTAGCCTCTATTAATTTCTGCGCCTGCGTTGCGCTCGTGTACCTCGACGAAAAGGAAGTTCAGGCAAGCCTACACGGCTTCTATCATCGCTGGATTGGAGCTCGCCGTTTGTTCTAAATCTCGCCTTTATGATTAGCAACGGGACGGTGATAATAAGGACTAACAGGGCAATATACTGAGCCTCTTGCAGACCGAAAAACCACAGACGATCCTCCCTAAGGAAGGTAATAAAGAATCTCCCCGTTGCGTAAAGTGCAAGATATAAAGCAAAAAGCATACCATCTGGCATAATTTTATTTCTTAGTTTCCATACCAACAAAAGGGACATCAAATTCCAAGCAATTTCATACACAATCACAGGATGAACAGGTATTCCCACACCATTAGGGCATATTCTCGCCACGCTAGCGGGATTAATCCAGGCAAACCCAAATATGAAGTCACTAGCTGCCTTGGCACAGTGCTCCCCGTTCACTATGTCCCCTAGCCTACCAATGCTTTGAGCAATAAGCATCGCAGGTGCCGTCAAATCCGCAATAATTCCCACAGGTTTATCGTGAATAAGGGCATAGGCCACACCACCTATGAATCCCCCTAGAATGCCACCCCATAGGCCAATACCACCACTCCATATGTATAGTATTTGAATCGGATTATCTAGGTAAAACCCCAACTGATCTATAACATGAACGATCCTCGCCCCCAATATTCCGCCTATTATCGCCCATATAGCAATGGCATAGATATCGTCAGCATCAATATTTTTCAAGGGAGCCCATCTCCCCACTAGAAATACAGCAGTGGCAACTGCTACAAAACTGAAGAACCCATGCCAACTCAGCATGAAGGTGCCAGTAGAAAATAAATTAGGACCTGCTTCAATTTCAATCATTGTGTTATCCCACTCACAGCCACGATACTAAATGCATTCCTTATGAAAACTAATCCGTTGCTGAAAATTAAACCAAATAAATCCGAGACGCCGAAATAAGTTAGCGGTGTCAGAAGTCAACCGGGAACTAAGGTAAAGGTCTAAATTGACAGTGTCAAGGCGAATAAACATAAGTTACATTGAAACTTTGTGTGCTAACATTGACCTTGTCATGACACAATTGGAAACAAAGCCTACACAAGGACTTGAATCAGACAAGAAAAAATTTCTGCATTACTTAAGCGTGGAAAGGAACGTAGCGATAAACACACTCTCCGCTTATGACAATGATCTGACTCAATTAATCGCATATTTGGGAGAAATAGGCAACGCCGACATTATCACATGGAATCATGTCACCCGACATATAATTACGGATTACTTATTAAACCTACACACTCGTGGGTATTCTGATACTACTAAAGCTAGGAAATTGGCATCCGCAAGATCTTTCTTTGGATTTCTTAGAGATGAAGATATCATCACCACAGACCCCACTGACCATTTAACCACACCTAGAATAGGCCGGTCGTTGCCAAAAGCCTTAACAATCAAGGAAATTGATCAGCTATTCGCGGCGGCCTCTCGTGAGACCTCCCCAAGTATGATTCGTGACAAGGCCATGCTAGAATTAATATATGCAACAGGTATTAGAGCCTCAGAGCTCGTTTCGTTGAACGTGGGAGATGTAGACATCATAAAAGGCGATTTGCGATGCTTCGGAAAAGGATCTAAAGAGCGTATCATCCCTCTCCACAGGACGGCTATTTCTGTAATCAAAGACTATTTGACTGTCTCAAGAGCTGTTATGGAAGGATCAAATTCCGGAAAAGCTCTATTCCTCAATAATAGGGGAAGGAGATTAACTCGCCAAGGATTCTGGGATATCCTCAAGAGACTTGCAAAGAGAGCTGACATAGAGCATCGAATAACACCTCACTCAATCAGACACAGCTTCGCGACCCATTTACTTAGAGGTGGGGCACCTCTAAGACACGTCCAGGAACTGTTGGGGCATGCTAGTATTTCTACGACACAAGTGTACACGCACCTTAGCAATGAGCAAATCAAGCTAGAATATGACAAGGCACATCCACGAGCAAAAAACTAGTCAGGAGAAACCAATATGCCAAGCAAGGCACAAAGAGCTGCATCACGACAGGGTAAATTAAGCAAAAAAAAGCGCCGAGGCAAACCAGCGCCACAAAATTTTTCATCCGAACCAATCTCAGTACCAAGTGAATCTGGAAAATCAAGTGGGGCGGTTTTGGATTCAAAAGAGAAAATAACTCAAGATAGGAATAGCGTGTCATCTAAAACCGTCGCTAATGTCGCGCGAGGGAGAGCATCTTCCGGAGTCGCACACGCACTAGCTATTCAACAACATTTGGTACGTGAACTAGTCCAGATTGGCATTGTAGGCACAATTATCGTCGGGATACTCACATTACTCACATTTATTCTACGGTAAGCGTATTGAGATACCAAGAGTTAATATCTCCTCAGTGATTCAAAAATACAAACCAGCGCTAGTATTAAATAGAAATGTATTGCCATAATGACTAGAACAGATTTCTCGCATCGTCTAAGAGCTACCCCTGTACGTCCAGGAGTGTACCTCATGAGAAATGAGGCAATGCATGTCATGTATGTTGGGAAAGCCTCCAATTTAAGAAACAGAATTAGATCATACTTCGCGAGCTCTGCGAATTTATCTCCAAAAATACGACGAATGGTTGATCAAATTGCAGATTTTGAATACATCGTGGCGGAATCAGAGCAGGAAGCGCTAATATTAGAATGCAATTTAATAAAAGAGCACAAGCCACAATACAACGCGCGACTGAAAGATGACAAAAGTTATCCATTTATAAAAATAGATGTGTCCGAGGAGTTTCCTCAAGTTTATATAACCAGAAAAGTTACTAACGATGGTGCTCGATATTTTGGACCTTTTGCGAACGCCGGCAGCGTACGACGCACTCTCAACACATTAAAGAAGCTTTTCCCATACCGTTCTTGTACAAAACAAATCACAGGCACGGATGATCGTGCTTGCCTAGATTACTATATCAACAGATGCATAGGACCATGTATTGGCGTCGCAAACCAACTTCAATATTCGGAAGTAATAAATCAAGTAATTTACTTCTTGGAAGGTAAAACTAAGCAAGTCGTACAGTCCATTGAGACAAGAATGCTTAAAGCATCTGATGAATTGGAGTTTGAAAAAGCTGCAGCCCTAAGAGACCAACTTGAGGCCATAGAAAAAGTACATGAAGGTCAGAAAGTATTACATTTAACATCTGAAAACGTTGATGTCATTGCAGCATCTTCTGCCTCTAGGGAGGCGTGGGTGGAAGTCTTTTTCATTCGACAGGGGAAATTAATCGGAAGAGACAATTTCCTTATGTCCGGAACTCAAGGAGATAGTCAATCTGAAATACTGACCGCTTTTGTAAAGCAATTTTACGACGCGAATCCCTACGTTCCTCCTAAAATATTAGTAGAACATCCTTTAGAAGATACTAAAGCGATTGAAATATGGCTAAGGGGGAAACGCTCCGGTGCTGTGCAAATACATGTTCCACAAAGAGGCGAGAAGCGCAGACTAATACATATGGTCTCAGAAAACGCTTCGCAAGGTCTACAACAGTTACGATTAAAGCAGATGGCGGATCATGAAGCCATGGATTCAGCCATGGGAGAGATTCAAGAGGCTCTCAATCTTCCTAGGCTCCCCAAACGTATTGAATGCTACGACATCTCAAATATTCAAGGTACTAACCCAGTCGGAAGTATGGTTGTATTTCAAAATGGTAAGCCCAAGAACTCAGAATACCGACGATTTAAGATAAAATCAGTCAACGGAATTGATGATTATTCCATGATGCGCGAAATGCTAACGCGTCGATTCAAAAGATTGGAGCAACACGCCAAGGAAGATAGTGGCTCAGATACCAAAAACAATAAATGGGGGGCAATCCCCGATTTAGTACTCATTGATGGAGGTAAAGGCCATCTCGGTGCAGCTCTAAACGTTTTCTTGGATCTCGGAATTCGCGACATCCCACTTGCAAGTCTTGCGAAGGAAAATGAAGAGCTCTTTGTCCCACAAACCCCTGAGCCAATCATACTTCCTTCAGCTTCTCAAGGCATGTATCTGGTCCAGAGAGCCCGGGATGAAGCTCATAGATTCGCAATAACATTCCATCGGGCCCGCAGGTCTAAGAAAAGTGTTCAATCAGCATTAGACCTAGTTCCGGGCATAGGTCCAAAAAGAAAAAGAATGTTACTCAGGCGATTTGGATCAATAAAGGGAATCCAAGAGGCGTCACCTGAACAACTAGGTGCGGTACCAGGTATGACTTTGTCTCTCGCCCTTAAATTAAGAAATTATTTGTGAAAGAGGTAATCTGAAACTCTGTTTTTCGTCATAGCCAACTACACTCTTAACTAATGTTATCTCCAAACCAGGAATCATCTAATCCACCCAGCTACTTTCCCTCCGCAAATCTCTCCAACATTCAACCACAGCGCAGTCCATTTATTGTTTAATATTGCTCTGGCGTGGTATACGTAAAATGCGCCCAAGTTTTTTGAGATTCGTCCAACGTTTTCATGAGGTCAGAAAATATATGATTTGGCTATATATTCTACCCAGTAGTCTATATAGTGCTGCCGAGACGTTCTACATAAACATTATATTTTCTAATTGAATATTTAGACGTTTAACTTTGCCCAGCTAATAATTTGGATGATCACCCACAGCCAATTCGATTAATAGGTCAGAACGTCACAATCGAAAATACTAAATTTATCCGGCCGCCTCGTGCATATAGTATAGCCACATTGACTGGCTATTGAGGATATTAGCCCGAAATAGTCCAATTTCTGTTGTTCTTCGTCCAGAACAACAGAAACCATCGCCCTTCCGGCAGCAATGGCCATATCTAAATTTAACTGAATTTCCTCCGTAAAGGTAAGTATACTTCGGTAGGCTATCTCCGATTTCCTATTCAAATCCCCATTTCGCCACAAGTTCACAATCGTAAGTGGGCTTACATAGGCGCTAACAGACCCATCCATTATTCTATCTAGTAATTGTTTTGCTCCTCCGTACCCAGCACAAAAATCCTCGAATACTGTCTCATCTAGTAGCAAAGTAGTCATCATTAGTCCTTATAAAATGTCTCTGAACTCTTCAATATTCTTAAGGCTTCCTCAGATGATAATTCAACGGGAGTGCCTATAGGCTGGTCTAACTGAATGCCCAGGTATTCATCATCCCATATGGAATTGATTCTTATTTCGCCACCTTGAACACCTGTCAAATTCGAACCATCAGATAAATCACCAAAGACCAATGCCTCTATAGCGTCCTCTATCAAACGTTTTAACGGTACGCGCCTTTCAGCAGCCTTGGCCTTGGCCGCCAAATATAGATCTTCCCTAATCGAAGCATAAATTTGCCTAGTTTGCTGCATACGACTGCCTTTCATCATACAGTTTCTATTTTTTAATATAACCATATATATAATATCTGTCAACATGATATTACAATGTGTTAATATTCTGATTCGCCTAGTACAGCATATATAGATTTAATGTTATTTTCATTATCAATGTCGTCTAGGCTGATACTTTACGAACTTTAATATGGGTACAGTTTGGTAAAAAGCATCACTTAGGCGAATTCCTTCGCTCTACGAGTAAAGTCAGGCCTTATCCTCACCTCATGAGCACAAACTCCAAATAATTTGATTTATCTATTAATTTCCCCTGCCCTACTGCAGCATCCTGTGGAATGATATAATTAATGGCATAATGAAAATAGTAATAGCTCCACAAACATTTAAAGGTAGTATATCCGCCTTGAATGCCGCTTTGGCGATGCAGGAAGGAATCCTACGAGTCCTTCCTGACGCCGAAACAGTATTAGTCCCAGTAGCAGATGGGGGTGATGGCACTTTGGAAACCCTGGTAGAGGTTTCCAAAGGAGAAATACATAAGCTTTCAGTGATCGGACCATTAGAGGAAGAAGTTGCAGCCGAATGGGGAGCGATGGGAAATGGGGAAATAGCCATAATAGAAATGGCAAGAACTTCGGGTTTGGCGCTTGTGCCATTAGAATTGAGAAATCCATTAATTTCAACTACCTATGGTCTTGGACAGACGATATCGCAAGCTCTGGACGACGGTTTCAGAAAGTTCATCATTGGGATAGGTGGAAGTGCTACAAACGATGCCGGGGCAGGAATGGCTCAAGCTCTGGGAGTAAGGTTATTAGATGACAGTGACAACGAACTAACATATGGGGGGCAATCTTTATCTCAATTAAGTAGGATTGATATCTCCAATTTAGACAAAAGAATTCAAGAAGCCAATTTTCAGGTGGCCTGTGACGTAAATAATCCTCTTACTGGACCCACAGGCGCATCAGCTATATACGGTCCACAAAAGGGAGCAACACCGGAAATGGTAGAATCATTGGACTCTGCACTCGGACATTTTGCGAGTATAGTGGAACGTGATATAGGAGTAGATATAAGAAATATAGAAGGGTCCGGAGCAGCCGGAGGGCTAGGGGCCGGCATGATAGCATTCATGGATGGTGAACTTAAACCAGGTGTAGACATCGTCTTGGACACCGTAAATTTGGATCGTCATTTAAAGGGTGCCGATCTAGTGCTTACCGGAGAAGGAGCAATAGATCACTCCACTATCTATAACAAAGCCCCCGTAGGAGTGGCTGAGCGGGCCAAAAAATTAAACATCCCAGTAATAGCAATAGCAGGATCATTGGGATCAGGCTTTAAAGACGTTCATCACAAGGGGATCGATTCTGTATTTTCGATACTGGATAGCCCTATGGATATTTCTAAGGCTTCTCATCAAGCAGCAAATCTTATATCGAATACAACTGAACAATTAATGCGAGTGATAAATTTAACTACACTCCCTAGAGAAAAATAAACGCCGCTTAAATCTCATTATCCAACATAACTAGATGTACTTCACCAGGGCCATGAACACCTGTAACTATCGTGTATTCAATGTCAGCCGTCCTGCTTGGACCTGAAATCAGATTCATATATGTTCCCAATTCTCCATTCAAAAATGCATCTCTCCTCAACGTGAATAGCTCATCCAGGCTAGGAACGACATCCCCTAGTTTCAAAACCGCGATATGCACAGGGGGCAACAAGGATATAGTTCTACTCACTCCCTCATCGGGAATAATGACACAGGTGCCGGTCTCCGCAATGGCATAGTCTACACCAGTAACACCTATGTCAGCATTTATGGCCATATCTCTCAAAGACTCTCTGGTACTTCCTTCAGACATGGCCATTGTATTAATGGACACATTAATTGCCTGCAAGTCTAATGTAAGCCCTAAGTCTTGCACTAGACTATGTTTTGACTGCAAGACCGAAATTGCTTCCATCTCTTGAACAACCTGTCTTACATAGATTTTGGCTTGTTCTATACTGTGAAGCCTTATTACCCGCCATCCCGCTTGTTCAGCAGAGGTCTGCATCTGATTAAACAATGGAAGTGCATTTTCTATCATTGTCTTTTTCACAGAATCTTTACGTGCCCCAACTTCGTCAGCACTAAGATCAATATGACTACTAGTAGTCAAGTCGACTGTGTCATCGTCTGATCTACCCAAAGCCTGCCGCACATTCCCTATAAATTCCCTGCTATCCATTCACTTCCCTTTTAATCTCTTTCTGAAAGGAACATTGGCCAAAGTTGGTAAAACTCTATACTTGGACCATCCTGCAATGGGACCTGGTATAAATCGGATCATAAAGCTTTTAAGTATTAGGGTTTGGGAAACTCTACCTAAGTAGCTAAAGATGGAAAAGTTAAACTCTGTGCGCACTGAAAATGCCCACAATCGAACTATCAATTTTTCCCATATAGACACTGATTTATGTTCAGGATATTTTGATCCTTCCGCAATTTGATTTCTTAAGTACAGAAGCATTCTAGGAATAT
This sequence comes from uncultured Dehalococcoidia bacterium, assembly GCA_964595285.1. Classification (GTDB taxonomy): domain Bacteria; phylum Chloroflexota; class Dehalococcoidia; order Lucifugimonadales; family JADFKI01; genus CAZQPS01. Next base: position 14,887 of record CAZQPS010000011.1, read on the forward strand.
TGATTTTTACAGGGCATGCTTCTTTGCAAGCTCCACATAAACTGGAAGCAAACGGCAGATCTTTACCATCGGAAAGTCCAGTTAGTACTGGAGAAACTATCGCCCCGATTGGACCTGGATATACCCAGCCATACGCATGACCTCCAACCTTCCTATATACCGGGCACGCGTTAAGGCAAGCACCGCATCTGAGACAATACAAGGACTCCCTCAAGTCTGGGTCTGATAGCAGTCTTGAACGTCCATTATCAACTATTACTAGGTGAAACTCTTCTGGTCCATCTTCTTCATGCTCTCTGCGAGGCCCCGTAACCGCAGTCACATAACTGGAAATTCTCTGTCCTGTGGCGGATCGGATAAGCAACCGTAAGAAAATACCCATATCTTCAAGAGAAGGAACAATCTTCTCCATACCAGTTATGGCTACCTGTATTTTGGGCATTGAAGTACACATGCGTCCGTTGCCCTCATTTGAGACCAAAAAAACGGTACCTGTTTCAGCTACAATGAAATTTGCGCCTGTAATGCCCATTTCTGCGGCAATAAATTTCTCCCTCAACTGAGTCCTAGCCTCTGCAGTTAAAGCAGGAATCTCACTCAATTTAGGAGTATCTAATTTTTCACTAAACAACTCAGATACTTCCTCTTTTGATTTGTGAATCGCGGGAGCTATGATATGGAACGGCGTTTCTTCTGCAAGTTGTATTATGTATTCCCCTAAATCTGTTTCGACCGGCTCTATTCCTTCAGATTCCAACCGATGATTCAATCCCATTTCTTCAGAAACCATGGATTTACTTTTAATGGCTATCTTCACGCCTTTTTCCTTGGCCAAGCGCACCACGTAGCTGGAAGCCTCTTCGTCATCTTTGGCAAAAAATACCTTGCCTCCTGCTTCCTTCACCTTTCGCTCAACCATTTCCAGATAATAGTCTAAATGCTCTATGGTATGTTCTTTGATTGAACGTCCCCTAGCTTGTAAATCTTCCCAGTTGGGAGTGGCTTCCGAGGCCTCTATGCGAGCCTTATGAAAGCCCCCATACAAACCAAGAAGATTTTCTTGAATCTTCTCATCCTGTAGAGCTTTCAAGGCCCCTTCATTGAATTGTTTTGTTTTAGGTAGCAACTACATTGACTCCTCGCAGAGAAGCTCTGCTATATGAATCGTTCTGGCCTTATCATCTCGCTTCTTTAACCCACCACCAATATGCATAAGACAACTCACATCAGAAGAAACAACCTCAGCAGCACCCGAAACGTTGATATTTTCTATTTTATCCTGAAGCATCGCTCCAGATATTTCCGGATATTTGACCGAAAACGCACCACCGAATCCACAGCAAACTTCAGATTGGTGCATCTCCACTAATTCCACTGATCCCAGGCTTTCAATAAGTTTTCTCGGTTGCGACTGAACACCTAACTCTCGTCTCAAATGACATGCCTCATGATAGGTGACCCGTCTCTTCTTAGATCCTGACATATTTTTCTTACTAAGATGTGAAAGGTCTTCAATCCCCAAAACGTCCACTATAAATTCTGAAAGCTCATAAATCTTTTTACTAATGCTACCTACAGAGGACAATTTCTCTGGATCATCTTGAAATAGTTCATTGTAAAAAATTTTCACCATACTCGTACAGGAACCAGACGGCATCACAATATATTCAGCATCTTCATATTCGCTAATAAATTTTTCAGCTAGAGGTTTACACTCTTTCCAGAAACCCGAATTGAATGCTGGCTGACCACAACATGTTTGGCTCTTTGAGAATTCAACATTTACTCCCAACCGTTCTAACAATAACACTGTACTTTCCGCCACTTCAGGGAACATCTGATCAACCAAACAAGTTACGAACAAAGAAACTTTTCGGGGCGATGAATTAGTATCTGTCATGGCACAAAAAGTAGCCCGTGAACAATAAATCCCAAGATCCATGCAGCCATGAATATTGGCCCACACGAAAACAATTTACCTTCCGTTACTTCTTCTGCAGGTCCATGCATTCTTAGATAGAGCAGGAAAAGGCCCAGCCCAGCACATACGAGAATGACAGATAATCCATTGGCACCTAGCGAAACGCCAATCACCATTCCCACAATAGCCCATGTAATGGGAGAATCCACTAATTTTAGAATATTCATAATGTACAAGGGTACAGATTGATTTGATAAGATGCAATCCATCTAGAATATTAAACCAATGGTATTTAATATCAGTTAAAATAAAGCTATCTTAACCAGGAGAATATTACAATGGTAACAGGTTTTAATCATTCAGGATTCGTGGTGAAAGATCTTGAAGCAATGTTAGCTTTCTATAGGGACGCGCTAGGTCTCACCATAGTGAGAGAAGCTGACAGTGTTGCGCCCCCAGAGGGAAACCATACAGGGATTCCGGGTGCCCATAGAACCCTCATATTTGTTGGGAAGCCAGAAGGTGAACACGTATTAGAATTAGTATATTTCATCGATCCTCAGAGTGAGGATGTAGGTAGACCCGACCGCCATCAACTGGGAGCTTCACATATATGTTTCAACGTATCTGATCTTGCGTCTCTACACAAAAAACTATCAGCGTTGGGGATTGAATTTATTACTGACCCTATATTTAACACATCAGATGACGGAACGATTCACGGTATCTGCTATTGCAAGGATCCAGAAGGCAACTTCGTCGAATTAATCCAATAACAATTAAAACCCGATCCTATCCAAATTCGTCCAAATCATACTCTGCCCAGAGAACCGGATTGTCAGGGTCATATTCGCAGAGTGGAACCGGATTGCTGACTCTTCCCGGGGGTCTCCTGTTTATCCCCTGGGTATGGGTATGATCGTCACCGAGATCTGTTCTACATAAATCAATCATGTCTGAAAGCTCAGCTACAATACTCGGATTACTCTCAGCAACATTATAGTCTTCATGCATATCTGTAGATAAATCGTATAGTTCCAGTACTGTCTCAGTGTCTAGAGGTGATTTAGACTTATAGCCGCCAGTTCTATTCCGAGTATGCTCTGCCCTGGCAACGTGTAATTTCCAATTCCTATATCTCACCGCACATAAAACGTCCTGGAGATAGTAAAAAAATGGTTTATGCAGTAATGACTCCTGCTGCTGAAAGACCAAAGGTTCAATATTTTCGCCATCAATATACCGACGACCTTCAAGATTACTGCCCGTAATATTTGCCAGCGTTGGAAGTATATCTAGTGATGTAGCAATTGACGCTGAGATTGTTCCTGGCGGAATCTGCCCCACCCATCTGATTATGAATGGTAGTCGCATACCACCTTCCCAAGTAGTCCCTTTAAATCCCCGTAAAGGATTATTGCTCCCACCCAGATTACCATTAGATCCGTTATCCGATGTGAAAATAACAATTGTATTTTCTTCAATTCCCAAATTGCTCAACTCATGTAGTATGGACCCCACCGACCAGTCTATAGCTTCCACAGCTGCTCCATAGCGACCATTTTGGGAAACATCAGTAAATCTGCGAGAAACTAAAATTGGCCGGTGCACGTGCATATGGGCAAAATACATGAAAAACGGCTCATCCCTGTTCTCTCTCATAAATCTAATAGCATCTTCTGTATATCTTTCTGTAAGGCCCTCTTGAGATGGCTGCTGCTGCACCACTTCTTCATCTCTCATGAGTGGAAGCGGGGTAATATACCCTCTTCGCGGCACGTCATCATCTGGGTTAGGTACCATCCTTCCATGATCGTTGCTGTAAGGTAAGCCAAAATACTCATCAAATCCATGTCGGGTAGGCAAGAATTCCGGTTGATCGCCCAGATGCCATTTCCCTATCAACTTAGTTCTATATCCATTGCCATGTAATACAGATGAAATTGTCTCTTCTTCCGGATTTAAGCCAATTTCCGAAGTAGGCATAAGTACAGCTGGAATCCCGACTCTTTGTGGATAACAACCAGTCAACATAGCAGCTCGAGATGGTGAGCAAACTGGGGAAGCCATGTAAAAATCAGTTAGCTTCAATCCTTCCCCTGCCATCCTGTCTATATGTGGCGTGGAGTTAATATCCGAACCATAGCACCCGATGTCCCCATAACCCAAATCATCGCAATTAATCAAAATGACATTAGGTTTGTCGGTTTTATCACGCATAAAACTGCCGCCTCCGAGAATTTTTTATATTGTGTAAGCGCTGGAATCAAGAACCCTAGAGCCCTTCCGCATGAGCAGAGTGAAACGTATCAACTCCTCCTCGTAATCCATTCCCGTCTTTTACTATTGAAACGGGGCTGGCAAAACTTGCAAATCCACTCTGCATGAGGCTACCTGACATAACCTTCAGGTCATGTCCCCGCGACTTCAATTCTTGGATAATCTTGTCATCTACTCGAAGATCAACTCCAGTAAAAGGCATGCTACAGTCCACTCTAGGCGAATCAACTGCTTCCTGAGGTCCCATGCCAAAATCTAAAACTTTCACTATCTGCTGAGTGACGCAATTGGTAATTCTCCTACCTCCTGACGCACCAACAGCCATTTTTACGCCATCCTGGTCCATTACCAGTGCCGGTGTCATATTGTTTAGCGGGAATTTACCCGGCGCTATCGAATTGACTCTTCCTGGTTCGGGGTCATACCACATCATACCGTTATTCATGATCACACCAGTCCCTTTGGGAATAATCCCAGAACCAAATGCAGACATTATCGTATTAGTGAGAGATACCGCGTTCCCTTCATCATCAATTACACATAAATGGGTAGTGCCATTATCAAATCCTGGTCGGCTAGAAGCGAGAATTTTTTCTGGACGCCGGCCCTCCTCCTCCCAGGGATCCCCTGGTAAGAAACTATCTGGAACCAAGTGGCTTATATCTCTTCGGCGCCTCTCGGTATATCCATCCGATACAAGGCCATTCCACGGGACATCCGCAAATTCCGGATCCGCCAGATATTCAAATCTATCTGCATACGCTAGCCGTGCACTCGATATGTATGTGTGCAACATATCAGCACTATTATGCCCCATTGCCGAAAGATCAAATCCATCCAAAAGTTTTAGAGTCATAGCACTAGTTATACCTGCACAGGCAAAAGGAGGCACTCTCAAAGTATGTCCTCTGTAGGTAAATTCCAATCCATCGTCCCATATAAAGGGTCTGTATCTTTCCATATCTTCCATAGATAAGGAGCCTCCATTGGCCTGGACATCGGAAGTTAAAGCCCGGGCAACGTCGCCTTTATAAAATCCATCTGACCCATATTTGGCTATTTGCTCTAATACATTCGCCAGTTCGGGCTGCTTGAAAATATAAGGAGATACAACATCACCAGTCGGCATATTACCACCAGGCATAATAACTCTACGTAATTCATCGTACTTGAAGAGCATACCTGCACACCCGCCAATAGAATATATAGAATGCCACCCTGGGTTATGGCCTTCCTTAGCTAGAGTAATCGCTGGATCCAGTACCTCTTTCAAAGGCAGTTTCCCAAATCTCTTATGCGCTTCACACAAACCCGCTACAGCCCCAGGGGTAGCAATAGACCTATAACCCTCAATATTTTCGTTATTTACAACTGCAGGCCAACCAAAAGCTCCAGTGGCTCCTTCACCTGTAAGTTGATACATGTCTGGCTTACCAGATAGCGGTCCTCTCATTGGAAAACCTATCACTCCTCCTTTCTCACCAACTTGATATACGAGATAGCCCCCCCCACCAATTCCACTGGAAGCAGGTTCTACCACACCTATGGCAAAACAAGTCGCCACTGCAGCGTCTATTGCGTTCCCTCCCTGCCTAAGAATTTGCAGCCCTGCACTGGTTGCCTCTTTAGCCTTGGAAGCCACCATGCTATTTCCAGATTGTGCCTCGTCCTTGGTAAGTTTGATTTGAGTAGCAATAGACGGCATCTATAACTCCTTGAAAATTTGTTCCCCGCTGCGTTGAAAGCGAGTCCATTCAGGGCCCTAGGATACGTGCTGCGAACACAGCAGTCAAACACCCATAAAACACCCTGAAGACCAGTTAGATACGCAGAATTAAATCTTACTCTCTCTTACTCTCACTGAGTGTAGTTGAATTGACCAAGTACAGTTTCGTACTTATAATCCAAGCCATCACCACAACGACAATCATGAATACACGATACGAAGCGCAGGAGGTAGTAAAAATGTCTGAAAAACATCTGACTTCCGATATTTTGAACTTCCCTGAAGCAATCGATGTAATTGAATATTATTTTGATCAGGGCTGGACAGATGGGCTTCCTATAGTACCTCCCACTCCTAAGAAGGTAGGAGAATTTCTCGAATATGTAGGATTATCGCCCTCAGATATCCTAGGAACGGAACCGACTAAGGGCCGCGTTATAACTGCTGAAAAAGTAGCAATAAATGCTGTAATGGCCGGATGCCTACCACAATACTTTCCAGTAGTTGCTTCCGCTCTTCAAGCAATGTGTGAACCCAAATTCAATCTTCATGGAATGAGCGTA
>CAZQPS010000012.1:0-17729 GCA_964595285.1 uncultured Dehalococcoidia bacterium
GGCTGGCAGCTCGCCTAGAGGGATTGAATTTGGAGCTAAACATGCAGAAGCCATTTTTATGAATTTTGATTTCAAAAACTTGTCCGAATCTAAAGAAAAAGTTCGATACCTCAGGGAGAGAATAGAGGCACATGGAAGAGAACCGAAGACAGTCAAAATCATGATGCCCTTTACTCCGATAGTAGGTGAAACAGACAAAGAAGCTCTTGCGAAACAACTTGGGTTCCAAAACTATTTTTCTACGGATGGCCTATTGGCCTTATTTGCAGGTCATACAGGAATCGACTTACATGACCAGGATCCAGATTTGGAATTGCACAATTTGGATTCTGAAGGTATTCGCACTGCTGCAAAACGTATGAACGGGAAAACTGTGCGGGACTACCTTTCTGATCGACCCGTATCAACTATGGTCGGAAGTCCCAAGAATGTAGCAGATAAAATGGAAACTCTACACGAAATTGGGATAGATGGATTCGTGGCCAGTCCAATAGTACAACCTGGTTCTCATGAAGATCTGGTCGATTTACTTGTCCCCGAACTCCAGTCACGCGGCCTATTTAGAAAAAATTACGTGACTAAAACACTCCGTGAGCACTACTCGGGACAGAAAAATGTACGGACTTCCGAACATCATCCTTCTGCCGAATATAGATTATAGTCCTATCGTTTCGTTGCGCTATATGTGGATATGGAATGGCAGGGAGCTTGAAAGCTGACTATATAGGACGGTAGTACCCTACTGCAGCGGATAACTGTGAACAGAACGGAAAGGTAGAGTGCAGATCAATATGAACTTAACTGTAGGACAAAGAACACTAAGATCCCTTCATGTCAGCGAGGATATGGTTCGGGCATATGCACAACTCTCTGGAGACTATAATCCACTACATTTTGATAAAGAATTCATATCTCAAACAAATTTTAAAGGGCTTATAGCGCAAGGTGGCATAGCTACAAGTCTAATACACGCACTTGTTGCGATGGACATGCCCGGCCCTGGAAGTGTGTTCCTTAATCAAAACTGGAAGTTCCCAAATCCCGTACATATAAATGACACTATTACTGCGGAAGCTGTCGTCACATCGGTCAGTAAGCAGAGATCCATAGCCAAAATGGCCATAACAGTGACAGATGAGAGCGGTAAAAAGGTTTTATCAGGCGACGTCACAGTAATGCAAACATTTAAAAACCACTAAGGCATCTTCAAAATTTTCTTAGTGTTTGGCACAGACCGAATTGGTGTAATTAACTACATAGTGAGTTTCTTATAGAGATACAAAAGTCTAGAAGGTAATTCATATATATCGTCAAGCACCTCATATCCCATGTCAGCGCACATAGTTTTCAGGTAATCGTGCCCATTTTTATCCACCGTGAGAGCAAATGATTGAATACCTTTAGCTTTAGCTTCGTCCAAAGCCATTTTAGTGTCATGTACGGCGTATTCTTTCTCCACACCTTCTCGACTATACCCTCTGTCTTGCGGCCGACCGTCACTAATTAAGAACATAAGTTTAGTACGAGCATCCTGCTTGTCTAACTTATAAGTTGTGTGCCGAATGGCAGGGCCCATTCTCGTCGCATGAAGCGGAGCTACTCTGTCAATTCGTCTCTTAACCCGATCAGAAAAACTCTCATCTAAGTCCTTAATGGTATAAAATTCCACGTTCTCTCTACCGTATCCACTAAATCCATAAATGCCGTACAAATCCCCAATGGCCTCTAACGCGTTGATCAGAAGAACCATTGCCTCTTTCTCAACGTCTATGATTCGTTTGTACGATCTACGCATTGCCTCACCGCGCCTAGTTCTCAACCAAACCATGTATTCAACAGGATCATCTGGTGCGTCCCAATCATCAGAAGACTTCTTACTATCGTCTATAGCCTCAGCAGTAGAGGCACTAGTATCTAACAAAAAAGCTACTGCTACATCACGCTGGACCTTATTGCGCCGCCAGTAGAATTTATCGCTAGGACTAGACCCAGTTTTCATGTCCACTATAGCCTCTATTACGTCGTCAATATCTAACTCTTCGCCATCCTCCAACTTACGAACTTTTCTAAACATTTCTGGGACCATCATCTCAAACTGCCGCCTGATTTGTGTCACTAAGGTGCCATAATTGTTTAACGTGGCTCCATAGTAAGTTGGATCCCCCTCAGCCATAGTCTTCTGCTTAACAATACACCAACGGGGCTTATAGTCATCCGCTCTAAAATCCCATTCATCATAAACGAAAGTTTGTGGCTCGCTGGCTTCTAATTCCCCTCCATCCTCATCTACATGCACTAGAGGCCCTTGTCCAAATTCTGGTGTCTGTGGCGCGTCCAAACCCGCTTCTTTCATCAAGTTGTTCGCCATCATATTACTCGATTCTTGTAGTTCCCCCTGAACAGACTGGAGGTCTAATTCCGCACTGTTTTGTAAAAGTTCTTCAAGTTGTTCTTGGGAAATAGGCTCTCCAGAAGATTGTCCTCCCTCATCTTGCTGCATGCGCAATTCTGTTAATAATTGAACCAACTCAGGCTTAAAATCTCCTCTGAATTCTACCTCGTCACTCGACTCATACTCTTCATCACCATCTGGTCGCATTTCCATGTCCATACCCGACGCAATCTGCTGAAGAAGCTGTTCCATATCCTCAGGATCAGAGTAATCTTCGCCAGACTCCTGATTCATGTCGATATCTTCCCAATCCTCAGGAGGCACCTCCGCGTTGGGTATCTGAGAAATTATTGCATAAATCCGCAAAGAGGCTTCCGCCGTATCCTCTACAGTAGCTAAAGGATTAAGGACCTGCTGAATAACTCTGCCGATCTTGCGTGCCTCGTCAGAATACTCCTCTGGTGCGGGTATCCCTGCATACTGGTTCAGGCTAAGCCTGACTAAAAATTCAACCAATGCTTGCCTAGCCGGCATCTCAGTAATTTCTGGTCTATCATGAAGCGAACTATTCTGAATCAAGTTGTATCCTGATTTTATTCCTGGATATTCCGCTTTAACTCGGGCATCAAGCCGAGCGTCTTCTACCACCGTGTATATATCCAATGCGAGTTTCCTATCTTCAAATAAGTTGAAGAGCCGCTGTGCATCGCTGACCCAACCTCTCTCTAGGCCACCGCCTGATTCAGGTGTCAAATCAATGTCTACAACTGTCTCTGGGTTATTAGTCTTCTTGAGCTCTAGTTCCTGTCTGAGATCTTCAAACATGATTGAGGGCCTATCAAATTCAAACATGAAACTACCGAATTCCAAATGAGCTACTTGGTGTGTCGACACCACTTTAAACCAAGAAAAATTATCTTCTTTACTACCATATTTATCGACCAAACCAGGCACGAATACAGTCGATCCTTCCGTCGTAGGAGATTCGTTAGAGACCCATCCAATATTTTTCTGAGCAAGATCTCCTACTTCTGCTAACTTGATCTCTGCACCTGCGAGGCCTCTGCAATACATTTCCATGACATCTTTCACGCGTCCAAACTCCACGCCTGACGAAAGTGTCTCAAGTATTCCCTCCGACCTAGCGGATTCCATCTTGAAATAAGCAAGGCCCCCATCCGGATTTTGTTCCAAAATATCAACACCCGCAGCAAACCACTTTTCCAGCTGGGGCACTGTGACTTTCTCCAATGCCTGTGGCACAACTTTGATAAATTCTGGAACTGTTTCAGTAGATAAAGGAAGCAGAGATTCACCTAAACCTAAGATCACCGCATGTTGTGATGTATTTATTTGGGCGAGAGCACTCGATATCTCCAACATCATGCCAGGTATATTAGTCCCACCATTATTCACCAACTGCTCTGCCATTTTTAAAAATCGCAATCTTTGGGAAACATCTATCCGAGGCAGTGAACGAGCTCCCGCTTCAAAGAAGCTTTTTACCTCTCTCCAGCCCGTCTCCACTAGTGTATTCGCAAGAGAAATGAAAGCGGCCCGTTCTTCAAGAAGAGGGAATATATCTTGACCTAAAGTCAAACATTCAGCAGAGAGATCGTAAGAACGATGAGACAAAGCATCCAAAAAGGCCGCGAATCGCTCCATCTCGCTGAAACTAAGATTTTCCAGTAACTCTGGACTCGCCTGAAAAAATTTGCAGGCAAGTGTACTTGACTTCCATGTCCCTTTGTACAAACTTCTACCTAGCTGTGCCCATCCTTCTATATGGCGCGATCGAAGTTTACTCATAGTACCTGGGCTGGCCTCAAAATAGGCCGTTGAAAGAGTTGGGGAGTGATCACACAAATCACGACCACATTCTGCCCATTTAAAAAAATAATTGACAGGCATATAGCCTAATACTTTCGGACTTACTTTATAAAATTCTGCGGCTGCCTCCCACGACCTGACCGTTTTCTTAGCCAAATCAAGTCCGATATGCGCCCAGTCCTTCACTTGCTCGTCGCTGAGATTAGGCGGCATTTCTTCTCGAGCCTTCTTAAATCCTTCAAAAACCGACTGGGGGTATGTGCGCAATTCAGATTCAATTGCTTCTATCGTTATAGATGATCTGTCAACCACGGATCCTCCTTGTTACCACGCCATAGGTCTCAAGAGTTGTATTAAACGATCCAATATTCTTGCCGTAGCCCCAAAAACTATATTTTTCTTGTAAATAAATACTGGGACATTTTCAGCACTTCCGTTCACTATGTGAATTTCGTCTCGCCTGTTAGCCTCGTCCATAAGAGCAGAAAGAGGGAATTCCAGAATTTGATCCACTTCTGCATCATTAGTAACGAAATCATAAGGAAAAGGGATACATCCCACAAATGACCTAATCAGGAAATTAGTATTGGTACTAACGTCATCAAGCTGACCTAGTACCGTAACATCGTCTCGAAAAACACCCATCTCCTCATTAAGTTCCCTCAGAGCAGTATCTAAAAGGCTGGAATCAGATCCATCTTTAACTCCACCTGGAAAAGAAATTTCGCCCTTATGATGCTCAACTAGCTGAGATCTTTTTTGCAGCACCACAGAATGTTGACCACCTGAAGAATACAGCAAGACCATCACACCCGCAGGCGTCAATGAAGAATCTTCTATTACTCTGGCGGGGTTCCTAGACAATATTTCCATCACGGAATCCACGATTGGGTCCCTCATTCTAGACAATTTCCACCTTATCTAGTCCAAAATATTCCCCATAGCACTCTTAGCATTTCGTCTTTCACTAAACCTATTCAAAGACAGAGGCTATGATTTCTTCAATACTTTTTTGTATAGAAGCATCGTCAGTCACCGCCCAGTTGATGGCCACCTGACAAGCTCGTCGAGCGGGTATACCTTGAGCAATTAGTTTACCCGCATATATGAGTAGTCTAGTGCTAGCACCTTCTCCGAGGCCATGCTCCCGCAAATTCCGTACTTTCTCACCTAGTTTAGCAAGTTGAGCCGCACTCTCCGCATTCACACCAGATTCGTGTTCTACTATTTCTGCTTCAACATCTCGAGGCGGGTAATCAAATTCAATCGATACGAAACGTTGGCGAGTGCTGTGCTTTAAATCTTTAAGGGCACTTTGGTATCCAGGATTATAGGAGAGAACCAAAAGAAATCCTTCAGCCGCTTCCAGAAGCTCTCCTCGTTTTTCAACTGGCAATATACGTCTGTGATCAGTCAAAGGATGAATTAATACTGTTGTGTCTTTTCGTGCCTCCACGATTTCGTCCAAATAGCATATACCACCAACTTTTACGGCCCTAGTTAGAGGGCCATCAATCCAAACCGTAGAATCCCCTTCTAATAAATAGCGCCCGACCAAGTCGCTTGAAGTGAGGTCTTCATGGCACGCAATCGTGACTAGGGGTATGTTAACGGCCTCAGAATTACCATCCTTTCCTCCAGATTGGTTAACTCTGGTAAGCGGCTGCCCTAGCCTGTACGACATATACTCTACAAATCTAGTCTTGCCACATCCTGTCGGCCCCTTAAAAATCAAAGGGATTTTCTGTTGATATGCCGCCTCAAAGAGCTCTATTTCATCCCCAACAGGGACATAATATGGCTCTTCCGTAAGATGGTATTCTTCTATAATATAGCTTTGATAAAGTGTTGTTGTACTCTGGGTCATATTTAAAGTTTTCGCTCCTTTTAATCAAGAACTCTTTTTCGCCATAAATCTTGTATCTGAATATCAAGGTCTGCCAACGATTCACCATTTTCTATAACGATATCTGCATGTAGAACCCTCTCCACTTGTGACATTTGAGCGGACATACGAGCACGAATTGCATCTTCTGACAACCCATTCCTCTCTTTTATTCGGTTCACAACATCGTCTTCGTTTGAAACTGTAACCCAAATCTCATCAACTAAAGATACCCAATCAGCCTCTATTAGTAATGCAGCTTCCAAAACTACTACACTTGCTCCATCCCGTGACAGATCCTCTATTCTCTTCTCGGCAAGCCTGAAAATAAGAGGATGCATTATAGAATTTAGTTGCTCTAAGGAAGCGCTATCATTAAAAACTATCTCTCCAAGTTTGGATCGATCTATCCGCCTATCGTCACTCAAAACACCCTCTCCAAAAGCAGATGTGACCTGACACCACCCTTGTCTGCCCGGCTCATATAATTCATGCCCTAGTAAATCCGCGTTTACCAGGCACGCTCCCATATTTTTTAGAACATGGGCAACATAACTTTTCCCTGTTCCTATCCCTCCTGTGAGTCCTATAACCAGCATATCTTCCTGCATTAAGGCAAATTCACGTTATTCTAGCAAGCAGCCTGTTTACGGTCAACAAAGCGCTCTCGCTATCACCTGTCCATGAATGCTCCGTCAAAGAGGTATAATGTTTTTGAAAAACGAAACATTGCTAGTGAGCCAATTAATAATATGACGTCGCAATTCCGATCATTGCCCAGTGTTGAACATGTTCTGTCCGATGACAGGATATGCAAAATCGTTTCGGAATTTTCCAGACAACCTGTGGTATCTCTCATTCGAGCCAACCTAGAAAAGGCGCGTCTGGATATTAAACGTGGATTGCAACCTCCTGACTTAGACGGTATCGTCGCAAATCTACAAAAAGAAGCACAATCTAAGTGGAGAGTCTGGCCCGCAGACGTAATAAACGGCACTGGCGTAATACTTCACACGAACTTAGGAAGGTCTCCGTTGAGCGCTCAAGCTACTGAAGCTGTGACGTCTGTATCAAGAAGTTATAGCGACCTAGAGTTTGATTTACAGTCTGGGAAACGTGGGTCAAGACAATCCCATATGGCCAATTTAATCAACGAAGTTACAGGTTCAGAAGCATCCATTGTTGTGAACAATAATGCCTCGGCTGTTATGTTGGGACTAGCTGCTATTGCAGGCGGAAAAGAAGTAATAGTTTCTAGGAGCGAAGCTGTTGAAATCGGTGGTGGTTTCAGGATACCAGATGTCTTATTGCAAAGTGGCGCCATCTTAAAAGAAGTAGGAACGACTAACCGAACCTACGTTGGAGACTACGAAGCAGCCATAACGGAGAACACAGGAGCTATTCTAGTAATTCATCCCAGCAACTTCAGGATATCCGGATTTACCCATTCTCCATTGATAAAGGAGTTGGTGGATCTTGGTAGAAAAACTCATATACCGATACTACATGACCTGGGAAGCGGATGTTTACTAGACACATCTTTATATGGCATGGCGCATGAACCTATGCCCCAAGAAAGCATTAATGATGGTGTAGACGTCACATTCTTTTCAGGTGATAAATTATTGGGCGGCCCACAGTCTGGCATAATATGTGGAAGAGCGAAACTAGTAACGAAAATCTCTCAACATCCGCTGGCACGTGCTGTCAGGATCGACAAAATGAGTATAGCAGCGCTGTCAGCGACTATCCTCCATTATATCAAACAAGAAGCTACAGAAAAGATCCCTATTTGGCAAATGATATCCATGAAACCCAGCGACATATTCACTCGAGCAGAGGCATGGGCTTCTGCTCTCAATTTTGAGACAGATATTAGAAAAACGTACTGCACCATCGGCGGCGGCAGTCTACCTGGAGAGGTGATATCGTCATGGGGACTGTTCATACCCTGTTCAGAAAACGGAGATAGTGCCTCTAAATTTGCAGGACACCTCAGGAAGGCTGGCCGACCAGTGGTGGGACGTATAGAAGACGAAAATGTAATCATCGAACCTAGGACGGTACTTGTAGAAGATGACCAGGAATTAATTGAATCACTGAACTACGCTAGAGATAAAAACCACACCAACGAACAAGCAAAGCAGGCGTAAAATAATGTCCAAACTCTTTAACCAAATCTCAGTCCCACAAGAGATACACTTGAGACGCATGTATGTATATGATGCTTTGAAGAAACTTGAACAATATCTACAAGATGCAACCATCGCGGGCCATCTCAGAGTTCGTGTTATCCACGGTAAGGGTACTGGAGTCCTCAGAACAGCGGTTCATGAATTTCTTTCCAAGCATTTGTATGTGGAAAACTATTACGGCGCCCCTCCCAATGAAGGAGGTGGAGGAGTTACTATAGCCGAATTGCAGTCTATTCATAAATGTGAGTCAGATATTTAATATCTCCTCGTTCCATGTAAAGGATTCTTATAATGACCCTGTTCGAACATAATTCGAAACAGCATCTAGAGAGTGAAGCTCCCCTGGCTACGAAAATGAGACCACGCAACTTCAGCGAATACGTGGGGCAACAACATCTCTTAGGTCCTACGGCGGCTCTTCGAAGAGGCATAGAAACAGATCAAATTCCTTCCATGATTTTATGGGGACCTCCGGGAACCGGCAAAACCACATTAGCCCGCCTTATATCCAACGTGACTAAAAGTCATTTCGAGCTTATCAGCGGCGTCCTATCGGGCGTTTCAGACCTCAGAGCAATAGCTAAGTCAGCAAAAGAACGTCTCGGGATGTCAGGCCAAAGAACCATCTTATTCATAGATGAAATTCACAGATTTAATAAGGCTCAACAAGACGTAGTTCTGCCTTTCGTTGAAGAAGGCACCCTGATACTTATAGGGGCAACCACTGAAAATCCCTCTTTTGAAGTCATATCACCTCTCTTGTCGCGAGCCCATGTGTTTGTTTTAAAGTCACTAACGGATAGCGAAATTACAACAATAATTTCTTGTGCGATTTCAGAAACTGGAAGAGGGCTTGGCGAATTTGAACTGCAATTGGAAAATGAAGCATTGAAAACCATAACGTATCTTTCTGGTGGCGATGCAAGAATAGCGCTGAATATCCTTGATCTCGCCTTTAAGGCAAACAAGTCTCTGTTAACTAAAAACAGCACTCTAACCAATGACATGGTTAAGAAAGCCACATTAACCCGTACTCCTCGATACGATAAAGGAAATGATCTGCACTATGACACCATATCGGCCTTCATTAAGTCCGTCAGAGGGTCTGATCCTGACGCCGCAATCTATTATCTCTCAAGGATGCTCCAAGCCGGCGAAGACCCGTTATTCATTGCAAGAAGGCTCATCATACTTGCGTCCGAAGATATAGGAACGGCAAATCCCCAGGCACTAGTTATCGCAGTCGCAGCTATGGAAGCATTTCGGGCAATAGGCCTTCCTGAAGGGCGCATACCCCTGGCCGAAGCAACCGTATATCTTGCTTCGTCTCCAAAGAGCAATGCAGCATACACCGCCCTTTCAGAAGCAACTAAAGACGCAAAAGAAACTAGTGATTCTGAAATCCCACTACATTTACGGAACGCCCCCACTGGATTAATGAGAGAACTTGGGTACGGCAAAGGATATAAATATTCTCACGATTTTGAAGGTAATTTTGCACCCATGCACAATCTGCCTGAAATTCTAGTGAATAAACGATATTATTTCCCTTCGGAACAAGGTGAAGAAGTTGATATTTCGAAGCGTCTGGACGACTGGTGGAAATCTTTCAGAAAATCCCGTGAGTAAAGACTCCTGGATTACGTCTTCTTAAATTCAGATTTAAGAAGACGTAATCCATTTAGTGTCAAAATGCTCGCCCCCAAACCTATTGCTATAGGAGCACCCAAGACTGCTGCAACAGCACCCGACTGAAATCCAGAAGCTCCTGAAAGGCCCCAGTTGAGAGGTTGCCAAATCATAACTCTTCCTCTTATCTCGTCGGGGACAGAAATTTGAATTAGGGTAACCATAGTAGTTTCAAAGGATACCGCCGAAAAATACGCTATAGCCAAAAGGAACATTGAAACAAAAAGGATTGGAGATGCAGCAAACATTATTAAAAATACGCCGAATCCCAAGTATCCTAATATGATAATTCTCTGCTTGTGTTGTACATCTCCAGCTATCGATAGGACTAGTGTTGCCATCAAGCCTCCTACACTCCCAGACGACATCAAATATCCCAGACCCTGAGGACCAGAATCCAACACTTTTACTGCCATGACGGGTAACATAAATTCATGCACCCATCCAAATGCACCTGCCGTCAGAGCCATTATTACAAGAGACCTAATGAGTGGAGTCTGAATTATAAATTGGATGCCAATTTTGAGATCTTGATAGGTAGGTCTCTTTGTAGGAGATTGATTCCTTTGAACACCCCTTAAAAATACTAGAAGGAGTGAGGAAATGGAATATCCAGTCCCCATGACAACATATGCCCAGGCGACATCGAACCTATCAACTATAAACCCAATAGCAGTGGGCATTATAATTGCCATCAATGTAATAGCGGCTAAATTCGCAGCGGTACCTCGTAGGAGATTCGCCTCACCCACGATATCAAGTACTAGAGTAGATCGGGAAGGCAGTTTTACGGCGAACACACTACCATCAATAAAGGCTGCCACTAGAACGTGCCACATGGTTATATTACCAGTAAATATCAAGACAGCTATAGAGAATCCAAGGGCAGCCTGAATTGTCTGAGCAGAGAATATCAGCCATTTGCGATTTAATCTATCGACTAATACCCCTGACACCGCACACATCAAAATCATAGCCGTACCATGTGTGCCGGCAGCTGCACCCACCCAGAATGCAGAATCCGATACTGATAGCGCCAACCAACCATGAACGGTCATATAAGTTAGCATTCCCATATGATTGAAAACACTACTTACCCAAAAGAGTCGGAAGCGTCCATTTCTTATAATGCTGGACAAGTGACTTACACTCCGATGCTCAACGGAAAAGAGGCTGCCCAATGATTAGGATCAGTCCCCCAAATTTGTTTTCGTTTGATATTCGGCTATTCATTCATAACCACGCATGGCACTTGCTATAACTTCCAAACTATAGTCCACGTCATCCGCTGTGATGCCATAATGTGTCACGAGACGCCATCTTCGACTAGGGGATCCTCCTTTGACTCCAAGTTTATTCATCTCTCGCATGATATTGGCCGGATCTCCTCTATCAACATTAAAGAAAACTAGGTTAGTTGGAAGGCCTTCTGGATCTATGGAAATTCCGGGAATCCTAGATAATCCATTTGCCAGTCTCCTCGCATTCGCATGGTCCTCTGCCAAGCGTTCTACCATATCTTCAAGTGCTATTATTCCTGCCGCGGCGATTACACCCGCCTGCCTCATCCCCCCGCCAACCATTTTTCTCCATTTTCGTGCACCCTCAATAAATTCTTCATTTCCTACCACCAAAGACCCAATGGGACAAGCTAGCCCTTTAGAAAGACAAAAACTGATACTGTCTGCATGCTTTACCAATTCCGCCACTGGAGTCTCCAATGCGACTGCAGCGTTAAATATACGTGCGCCGTCAATATGGAAAGGAATATCGTGTCTTTTGGCTACTGCAGCTATGGATGCGGTCTCATCTGAGCCCAGGGGTGATCCTCCACACATATTATGAGTATTTTCTATAGCTATCATAGCTGTGCGGGTGAAATGAACATTAGGGGGTTTTATGGCTTCTTCAATGTGATCGGGATCGATCATGCCATGCTCATCATTTCGAACAGTATTGTACGCTACCCCACCAAGTGCAGAAGCTCCTCCGGCTTCATTCCTAAAAATATGAGACTTATCTCCAACTATTATCTCATCCCCTCTCTGAGCATGAGTAAGTATCGAAATTAGATTCCCCATTGTTCCACTGGCAACCAACACTGCAGCTTCTTTCCCCATAACATGCGCCGCCATAGCCTCTAGCCTATTTAAAGTGGGATCCTCAGAATAGACATCATCTCCCAATTCCGCCTCATACATTGCCTTTCGCATCTCGGGAGATGGAAGAGATACTGTGTCACTTCTCAGATCAACCTCTCTCATGAAAGCCTCCTCTATATCTACTGCTACGTTAGAGCATATACTTCAGTAATTTCATTATCCTATTCCAGCAACAATGGAAAGGTGCGATCTAACAAAACCACTGATCCGGAGCGAGTATGACGCGGATTAGTATATGACAGTATGCAGGATCTAGCTAGCAATAATATATCTTTATATAAAAGCAGTCTCCAGTTGCTAATTGAACGTTGACTATTTCATCTTGATTAAACACTCACAATTTGCACGGCTCCACAGGAGTTATACCAGAACCGATCGCGTTATCTATATTTGACTAAAGGTGCGGTCAGAAAATACGTGTATCCTTGCCAAATTGACCTCTTCAGGCATACTATGGACTATGCCTATGAGTTCGAAAGATAAACATGTGAATTTCCCAGGCAATGGACTAAATATTGAGGGTATTCTTAATATCCCCGACGGATTGAGCCGTGTTCCCGCAGCTATCATATGTCATCCCCATCCCAGATATGGAGGGGATATGCACAATAACGTCGTATCCACAGTCGCAAACAGTCTTGAGAGTAAATCTATAGCAACATTGAGGTTTAATTTCAGAGGAGTTGGTAGGAGTGAAGGACAATATGACGATGGTGTCGGGGAATCTGATGACACACTCGCAGCCTTAGATTTTCTGTCACTTTTTGACGAAATAGATACTTCAAGAATTGGCATTGTAGGTTATTCTTTTGGTGCTTCCGTTGCGCTTAACGTCGCATCCCAAAATGACATTCTCGCTGCCATCGCGTCTATATCATGTCCTTCACGTGCGTTTGGTAAGATGGCTGTTGAGGAGATTCTTCTGCCCAAATTACTGATATGTGGAGAATACGACCACGATTTTCCAGAAGATCGATTTGTATTCTTCGCGAAACGCTACACAGATCCTAAAGAGATTGCGATAATAGAAGACGCCGATCATTTTTTTGCCGGACAGTTAGAGGCATTAGGGGAGACTGTGGCTGACTTTTTTGCCCGCCGACTGTCTACAACTTAGACTAATTTCTTATAACGAGTACAAACCTAGCACTAAAGAGTAACTAATTTGGATATCAGGAGAATTTAATTGTCAGAAACACAGCAATTCAGAAAAGAACGAGATTCCATGGGTGAGTTTGACGTACCTGCAAATGCCTATTATGGTGCGAATACCATGAGAGCTGTTGTCAACTTCCCAATCAGCAATCTTCGATTTCCAAGATCCTTTATAAGAGCCATTGGACAGATAAAGATGGCGGCGGCTGAAACAAATCATGAACTAGGATTGCTCAGCTCGGAACTACAATCTGCCATATCCAAGGCTTCACAAGAAGTAATTGATGGACAACTCGACGATCAATTTGTCGTCGACATATTTCAAACAGGATCTGGGACATCCACCAACATGAATGCAAACGAAGTCATTGCCAATCGAGCGATCGAAATAATGAATGGAGTCCTAGGATCTCGCGAACCAGTGCACCCAAACGATCATGTTAATGCAGGACAATCGTCAAATGACGTAATACCTACTGCCATTCACATATCTGCTTTGAAAGGTATCCATGCCGACCTTATACCCGCACTTGAACAACTACACAAAGGCCTGAAGGAAAAATCAGAGGAATTCATGTCAGTAATAAAAACGGGACGCACACATCTGCAAGATGCTACGCCCATATGGTTAGGACAAGAATTCGAAGGGCATGCGGGGCAAATTGAAAGGGGCATATCTAGATTAAGACACGCCCAGAAAGAGCTATCTGAATTGGCTATCGGTGGTACGGCTGTAGGAACTGGAGTCAACACTCACCAAGAATTTGGGCAAAGGGTCTGTGACAAACTCTCAGATATTTTAGACGTTGAGGTAACCGAGACTACCAACCACTTCCAATCACAAAGTAGCTTAGATAATGTTGTGGAAGCCAGCGGAGCCCTTAAAACAGTTGCGGTAAGCCTAATGAAAATATGTAATGACATACGTTGGCTAGGATCAGGACCGCGTGCTGGTGTGGGAGAAATCGAGTTACCAGAAGTTCAACCTGGAAGCTCTATCATGCCTGGGAAAGTTAATCCTGTGATCCCTGAATCTGTCTGTCAGGTTGCAGCTCAAGTGATTGGGAATGATACGGCAATAACTGTAGGGGGACAATCAGGTAACTTTGAAATTAATGTAATGATGCCAGTCTGCGCATATAATTTACTCCAGTCCATTGAATTACTATCATCGGCAGCAAAAAACCTGGATGAGCAATGTATCTCAGGGCTCAAAGCCACAACTAAGGGACCGGACATGGTAGACAGAGGTTTGGCAATAGTAACAACTCTTGTCCCTCATATAGGCTACGACGCCTCAGCTGCCATAGCACACAAAGCTCAGACTACGGGCTTGACCATAAAGGATGTGGCCTTGCAAGAGACAAACTTATCAGAATCTGACCTGAACGACATTTTAGATCCTACGAGCATGACTGAACCAGGTTTGTAAGGAGTGTAATTGGGATAATAGCCAATCAATGTTCCTTGAATACGTAACGGGTTACCCTGCAGTCATCTTTAATTTAATTTATGATTTCGCACGAAGGCGATTTCATCCTCTTTAGTTGCAACTAAACCATCAAGACGTGCATTATGAAGGCTTTCAAGCATCCTGCCAACACTCTCACCTTCTCTGACTCCCAGAGAAATTAAATCATTGCCTGTCAAATAAATCCTGATATCAAGTAATTCGTCTACAAAAAATTGAATCTTCGACCGGATCGCAGCATATTTAGGATGTCTTAATATACCCTCTATGGAGGCGCGATGTAATCCCGACATCATCTTAAAAAGTTCGCTATTAGAGACCGAATTAATCTCCAGCATTTCCAATAACTCTTTAATTTTCTGAGTATCTAGCACGACTTTAGACCACTTAGAAGGCATATTGAGTCTTCCAATAAATCTCTCTACATCCATGGAATCCAAACTCTCAGACAATATGGAAACGAAAGCTAAAACGTTCTCGTCATCCTTAGAGTGTCCGGGCATTACAATGCTACTTTCCGGCCATGTAAGCGTTGGATAAATCGCCTCTAGTACGTTGAGTCCTCGCGCCATGGACATTATAGTGTTGGCAGATTTTTCAAAAAACATATATCGTATTTCATTACGAATACGATCCCCTGACAGGCTATTAATGTAGGGAAGAGAGCATTTTAGGCTATTCAGTGTCTCATGTTCAAACTCAAAACCTAGTCGACCTGCATACCTGATAGCTCTGAACGCCCTAGTAGGATCATCCCGAAAACTTTCCGGATGCAAGATTCGTATAATTTTTCTATCAATGTCTCCGATGCCTCCCATTGTGTCCAAAGGTTCACCAAAGCTATCCTCACTCAAAGAGAGTGCGATTGCATTAATAGAAAAATCTCGCCTCTGTAAGTCTTCACCTATAGAGGCAGGCAACACAGAAGGCAATGCTGCGGGAGAATCATATCTCTCGCTTCGGGTCATTGCTATATCAACTTCTGTTCCATAGGCAGCAATCTTATAAGTTGAAAACTGGGAACTTTCTGAAACTCTGGTATTACACTTAGAGGCGACGGCTTCTGCAAAAGCTAAATCCGCATTTGAGACTGAAATATCCAGATCCAAAATTGGGGTGCCCAAAAGGCCGTCTCTCACAGCACCTCCTACAAGATACGATTCATTTCCATTTATGGCACTGACTTCAGATACAGCTCTCAAAATTCGCAACTGCGAATCTGATAAACATCCTCTAAGAACGGAATTAATATTTCTCATCTCACAACGCTTATGTTAGTCAGGTCAGAGATTTCACTTTAGCATTAAAATCTGCTGCTCCCTTAGTTACCCATGCTGACCACCCGGTCATCATAAATTTAACACCCTTATTTATATAGTGTTCTACATTCCCATCATTAACCAATGCTCCTGCAACCCTCCCCGAACTCACAATACTATCAAGAGCTTTATCGATCGTCCCTGTGACATCTGGATGGCCAACTTGTCCTATCAAACCCATGCTTTGGGCTAGGTCACTCGGAGCAACAAAAAAAACATCGATATTTTCCACAGAAAGAATTTTGGAAAGATTCTCGACAGCCAATATATCCTCTATCAAAACTACAACTAGAGTCTCATCATTCGCATTCAAAAAATAGTCAGGGTCACCATAGCCCTGTCTACTTCCAAACATGCCGCGGTTCCCAATAGGTTGAAATTTTGACGCATTTACTACGGCTCTTGCTTCCTCCTCGTTATTTACATGAGGTATAACTACGCCCTGTGCTCCAACATCCAGCGTATGATAAATATCGCCATAATTATTTTGATTCACTCTTACAACGGAAGTCATACCCCAGACGTCACAAGCTCTTGTCAAATCGGGAATATCTCTAAAATCCACCGGTCCGTGTTCCCCTTCGATCCAAATGGCATCGAAGCCCATCGGGCCAATGAAATCTATAACATCCGTAGAATTATGTCCTGAAACCGCTATTACCGTTTCTCCTCGTTCCAACTTATGTTTTGCCTTATTTTCTCTCATTCCAGACATCTCCTTCTTAACAATTAAGGCTATTGAGGACGCTCTATTCTCACATCAACTACCGCAGCACGTCCCTTCCTAACTTCCTCTAGCGCTATTTCCAGTACCACTTCGACTTGCGAGGGATCACTAACAGTTTCGCCATATGCACGACAAGAAGCAGCAAGCATGGAAAAATCAACCGAAGGACCTAATTCCATACCAACCCAATTATTGAATTTATCAGAATAACTGTCTGGATAACCACTCTTCAGCGATTGTTTGGGCGCGTTATGCATCTGAACAAACACATCAGCCCCACAATTAACTGGAGCAGTCACATCCAATTTGGTTTGCTGGTCGCTTTGCATATTGACTCCTCTTACAATTTAACCGTAGTGTAGGAAGTATAATGGTTTGCAAGTGAGTGTCAAAATTGCCCAATGACTTGTGAGGAAATATGGATACTCAAATTAATTATTGTGTCCGCTGTGGATCAAAATTAATCCAAAAACTTATTGAACATCAAATGCGATTGGCATGTTCGGTATGCGAACACGTAGTGTACCTAGATCCCAAAGTGGCAGTAGTAGTTTTGGTCATTCATCAAGAGAAATTAGTATTAGTAAGACGAGGCGTAGAGCCCTTTATCGGAAAGTGGGCATTCCCTTCAGGTTTCGTAGATCGTGGTGAAGTAGTGGAAGAGGCAGCTATCCGAGAAGTCCTAGAGGAAACGGGATTAGAAATATCATTGACCAAATTCATTGGATTGTATTCCAGCCCCGAAAACCCCGTTATCCTTGCCGTGTATGCTGCCACATATGTTGCAGGGAAATTGCAAGCTGGCTATGACGCCGAGCGAACCGACCTATTCGATCCAGACTCACTCCCTGATATGCCTTTTCCACACGATAAACAAATCATCGAAGACTGGCAGTCTATGAAT
>CAZQPS010000013.1:0-6065 GCA_964595285.1 uncultured Dehalococcoidia bacterium
CACCTGCAGCACCATGGTCTGTCCCAGACCCGTTATCCTTAACTCTGCGACCAAATTCTGAGAAAAGGAACATTACCACATTCTCGTCCGCATCATGTTCACGAAGATCGTCCCAAAAATCGCCTATGGCTTCGGACACATCTGTCCATAGTTGCGCGTGTGTTGTGGCCTGAGCCGCATGGGTATCGAAACTCCCATGATCTGCGTAAAACACTCTGGTCCCTACATCCGCTGTATGTATCATGGCAATGTCTCGTAGCTTTTTAGCTACAGAGCTACTGCCATATTCGATAGTGGACTTATATCTCTCAGGAGCAACCTTCAAAATATCAGCACCTTTCAAAGCATCTAGCCCTGTCTGTCCAAGATAATCCATAACCTGTCCCGCCCCAACCGCCGGCCCGTACATATTGGCGAATCGCTCCAGAACTTGCATCCTCTGTTGCTCTTGCTCAATGTTGGTTAGCAGGCCGTAATTGGACACGTCCGCAACAGAGGCGACAGAAACTCCAGGGGCAACAACAGCTCTAGGTAGAGCTTGCCCCACGTTCACTCCTAACACTGGATTCTCACTCTTAGGATCCATATCTCGTATAGCACGTCCAATCCAGCCCTCTGTGCCTACCGTATCAGGTTCACATGTATGCCATATATCCATAGAACGAAAATGCGATCTCGGGGAATTCGCATACCCAATGCCATGAATCACTGCCATATCTCCGTTTTCAAAGATGCCTTTCATCGGAGCCATCGCCGGATTCAAACCAATCTCATCATTAAGATGCAGTACCCTCTCTTGAGAAATTTGAATCGACTTCCTACTGTCAAAATAATTTTCGTCAGTGTAAGGTATAACCGTATTGAAATAGTCATTCCCTCCCGTCAGCTGGAGCACAACCAAAACTGGAGGTTTATCCTGTTTATCTACCATCGTCTCTCTCCTTCATATTTCTCTTGCCGTGGACCACTTAACACAGCTACCAGCCAATCAGGAATGTTTAACCAAATTGAAATTCTCTGGTTGCTCCAATCAAGGCAAGCATATAACCGGTCCTCTTAGAGGACCCTTCATAATCTTCATGCCAATTCACAGGGCCGTCTAATTCGGCTTGTGAAAGTAATTCCTCACGTGTCCTATCCGTGACAGGCACAGGTCCCATCTGATCAAGGCAATGCTCTACAAACTCGGTCGGACTCATCGTTGGGCCGTTTGCAGTGGATATACGATTTACTATCTTCTGGACACCAGGGAGGTCAGTATTGCTCACCCTGTCGGCTACAAAATTAACACGTTTCACCAGCGAGCCACTATTGATCCATTCATGACCAGTATGCCATCCTTCCACACTGGGTGGATCCATAATATCTTGTCCCATATATCCGGGATTCCTAGCAAGGGCTTCAAGCCTCGGGTCCGGCCCAGTAAGATCTCCTGTCAAGCGTAATGTGCTGACGACCACCTCCACAGGATTCTTAACCTTCTTATACATAGCTTCTTTGAAAAAGTCAGAATTGAATAACGCCCTAAGCACCGGTTTCATCTCGAAATTATTCTCAATGAATATCTTTGACAATGTCCTAATAGCATCAGGGTCCTTCGGGGGATCTATATTCCAAGCGGGCACCTGTTCTTCGTCTTCAACAAAGAAATTGTACAAATGCCTCATTACAAATGTCGCACACGCTGGCTGTTGAAGAACGATGTCTATAATATCTTCGCCATTGAAGTTTCCACGATACCCCAAGAATTCTTTCTCAGTCTCATCATGGTCTTCTGCACGATATTCAAATAACCACGGATGACGACCCCAAGGATATCTGGGCATCTTGGCACCTATTGTCCAACCAGTGAAAGCCCTAGAGCACTCATAAACATCTGTTTCTGTGTAATTACCTACCCCCATGGAAAACAATTCCAATAGTTCTCTGCCCCAATTTTCATTGGGAGCAACTTTGTGATTTTCGTTATTATCCAGCCAATAAATCATTGCAGGGTCACTTGCCAGCTTAACAAGCAGCTCTTTGTAATTTCCCATTCCAAAATCTCTGAACATTTGAATTTGATCTAGCAGATGATTGCAATTATCCACCTTCGAATTCCCAGTTGCAAACACGTGATGCCAAAATAGTGCCATCTTTTCCTGCAATGGCCTCTCGGTATTTACCATCCAATATAGCCAATTTGCTTGCCCTGGCGCTACATTACCTCCAGGAGTCTCAGTAATGGGATGGTATCTGTATAGAAGGTAATCATCAACCGCTTCCTGAGCTTCATAGTCTATTAATTTTTCAACAGCAGCCTCATATCCACCTTCAGCCAATGCTTCCAAGTCGTCCCTTGACGCTCCAAACCCTGCCCTTCGCATTAAATGAGCCAGCAAAGTTATGTCTTCTTTTGTCGCAATCATGTCTAGCCTCCTTAGGGCTACCTAATGGACCATTACTACAGAACTAGATTACTCAGTAGCGTGTCCAACAAAACCCACTATGGGGCTAAGTTAATTCAACGATGTTGAAAAGTCAATGCTGTAGTGTTCCTCGCGGTAAACACAATCGCCATTCACCATTATAAAACGCCCTATTCCACTCATATAGGGCCAAAAATTGACTTTTGTATCAGGTACACTATTTGTTATAAATTCGGAGGGAAAAACAATCTTCATTGGCACGTTGACCCTCAAATTAAGGGCTAATATAATCGCTCCACTAGAGGACGTATAACATTATTAAGCTGACTAGCGCCACAAGGGCTACCTACAACTATGACTAATCTACGAAACCGAAATTTAGAGGTACAACCTGTGATATTGGCAGGTGGCTCAGGGAATAGACTATGGCCCTTGTCTAGAAAAGCACTTCCAAAACAATTCTTGAATCTTTGGAAAGACAACTCGCTTCTAGAGCAGACACTTGTGCGACTACATAACAGCCGCACAATGAATAATCCAATTATCGTCTGTAACAAAGATCATCGATCTGTGTTGGATCATCAACTATCAACCACCACAACTCGTCCTCTACGAGTAATTCTGGAAGGAGTTGGCAAGAACACCGGGCCAGCTGTCACAATGTCAGCCTTATCGATTTGTGGCAACTCTTTTGAAAAAGCACAAACCCTAGAAACTGAACGGGACTCAGTAATGGTAGTTATGCCAGCAGACCATATGATTGAAAATCAAGAGGCCTTTAACAAAGCAGTGGAGGTTGCCATAGATTTAGCCAAAGAAGAGAAGATTGCCATTTTAGGGGCCCCTATAGAATTTGCTTATGACGGCTATGGTTATATAGAAAAAGGTGATTCATGGCCCCTTACAGAGTCGTCGGCTAGTCGTTCAGATTTGGATACCAAACTTTACGAAGTTAGACGATTCATCGAAAAACCCACCGTGGATATTGCAGAGTCTTTCAAAAACTCTAACGATTATTTTTGGAATACGGGGATACTCGTGATAAAGGCGACAGTTTGGCTTAATTTACTGAAATCTGCTCATCCAGAAATTCTGGAAATTTGCCAGAACGCCTATGCAAAAGGAACAGCAGAGGGCAACTATTTTCAGCCGCACAAGGGCATATTTGAACGCTGCCCAGACAACTTTATAGCCTACGATCTAATAAGTGAAAGCTCAAAAACCAGATATAAGTCAATCGTAATACACTTAGAATCCGAATGGCACGATGCAGGATCTTGGGCATCCTTGATGATGAAATTTCAAGCTGAAGAAATCACGGATACAAATAAGAACTTCACAGCAGGGGACATCAAAGCAGTCTCTACGCATAATTCCCTCATCTACAGTGAAACCAGGTTTGTTGCAACTATTGGGTTAGAAAATATGATTGTTGTTGATTCTGATGACGCACTTCTGGTTGCACATAAAGATCATATAACTGACCTTAACAGAATAGTCTCTGAACTTGTACACGAAGGACGAAAAGAATATGTTAATCACCCTCAAACATACGAAACTTGGGGCATGAGACGCAGACTATCGCAAGGTGTCAACTTCGAAGTAAATTATCTGACTATCAAACCCGGGGCCAAAATAGATCTGATAGTGAGACCAGGACACAATGTTACATGGACCATAGTCAAAGGTACTGCATTTCTAGACTGTGCAAATGATTCTCGATCTCCAATGTCAGTGGGAAACACATTAGTGTCTGCTCCCAGTCTTGAACAAAAAGCGCTGAGAAACTCAAAACAGCATTCCCTTGAAATAATAGAGATTAAAACAATTGATGATTGAATGCATGAAGCAGTTGTCAATTGAAATAGATTTTCTTACAAGGGCTTTTTACGTCTAAAGCTTAGGCCTAACCAAGTGCCATTCTGTAGCCTGCTCGTAGGCATATGCTATTCGTAGAATTGTACCTTCCCCCAACGCTGGACCCATTATTTGCAACCCTATTGGTAATCCATTTGAGAACCCCCCTGGAACGGATATCCCAGGGATGCCTGCAATGTTCGCAGGCATAGTCAAAATATCACTGGAATACATTTGTACCGGATTAGATAGTCTTTCCCCTATGCTGAAAGCCACAGTTGGTGACGTCGGCATCACAAGAGCATTATAATCCTTAAAAATCGAATTAAACTCTTCCCTTATAATTGTACGCACCTTTTGAGCTTTAAGATAATAAGCATCGTAATATCCTGCTGACAACGCGTAGGTGCCCAACATAATTCTACGTTTTACTTCGTCGCCAAAACCCATCTGTCTAGTTTTTTCTAACGCCTCCCACATCGTTTCAGAATCGAGAGATGACAGCCCATATTTAACACCATCATACCTTGCCAAATTAGCCGATGCCTCTGACGGAGCAATAATGTAGTACACAGCCAAAGAAAATGCCGTACTTGGCAATGATACCTCTTCTACCTCCGCTCCCAACTCCCGCAGTACTTTTATGGACTCCATAGTTGCTTCCTGAACCCCAATCTCCATCTCGGATACAAAATATTCCTTTGGAACACCGATTTTGAGTCCACTCAAATTAGTATGTAAGCACTTAGAATAATCTGGAACCTCGTAGTCAAGTGAAGTAGAGTCTCTAAAATCCCTCCCTGCTATCGCCCCTAAAACCAGAGCATTATCAGCCACATCTTTTGTAATCGGGCCTATTTGATCCAAAGAACTGGCAAAAGCAACTAAGCCATATCTACTAACCAATCCATATGTCGGCTTAAGGCCTACAACCCCACACAGCGCAGCCGGTTGCCGGATACTACCTCCCGTATCAGAACCCAATGCAAATATACATTCGTCTGCTGCAGTCGCAGCAGATGGCCCTCCACTACTACCCCCTGGCACCTTACTCAGATCCCAGGGATTACGGGTAGTGAAAAAAGCGGAATTCTCATTTGACGACCCCATTGCAAATTCATCCAAATTGCCCTTGCCCAGCAGCACAGCCCCTTGCCTTTTCATTCGTTCTGACATAGCTCCATCGAAAGGAGGCACAAAATCCTCTAGCATTCTTGAAGAGCAAGTTGTCCGTATGCCCTTGGTAACCATATTGTCCTTGAGTAAAAAAGGCACTCCAGTCAATGGGAAAGTATCTCCTGAAGAAATCAGATCATCTGCCTCTCTTGCTTGTT
Source organism: uncultured Dehalococcoidia bacterium (assembly GCA_964595285.1). Lineage (GTDB taxonomy): Bacteria > Chloroflexota > Dehalococcoidia > Lucifugimonadales > JADFKI01 > CAZQPS01. The sequence continues at coordinate 5,600 of CAZQPS010000013.1, forward strand.
GCATAGCAAACTCTTCAGAAATAGTCACATACGCTTTTACATCGTTGTCCACTTTTTGAATGCGCGCTAAAACGGCCTCGGTCAATTCGACCGAACTTATTTCTTTATCAATTAATAACCGCGAGGCCTCGTGAGCCGTTAATTTCTCTAGATTATTCATGTCTGAGCATTTCTTTCATTCAAAAATCGCTCTTACTCTAATTCTGTGATCCTCTATGTCAGGGACATTACTTAGGATATCTTCCCTCGCGTACGAGGGTTTTACAACGTCATCCCTCATAACTGACGTTACATCCACTGAATGTCCTGTTGGCTGTACTCCGCTAGTTTCAACTCGATTTAATATCTTAAATTGTTTCAATATATCTACCAGGTCGTCACGCATATCATTAGCTTCTTCTTCAGTAATACCAATCCTAGCCAGCAATGCAATGTGCTTGACGTCTTCTAAAGACAATTCCTCGTC
>CAZQPS010000014.1:0-8860 GCA_964595285.1 uncultured Dehalococcoidia bacterium
TCGATTCGTGGTTCCGTGGGTTTCAGAACAAAGGATGTAACGTTTCTTTTTGAATCTCTTAATGAGTAATTCTAACATGTGGGTTTCAAGTTGCCACAGTTGGTGTATCCCATAAAATATTTCTTCGGCATACCATCAAAAAAATTACTGAGAATTTTATTTAAAATAAACTTATACGCTTGTGGGAATCAACAATCGAGATTCAATATTGATGAGTCTGACTTTTATGCATGTTGGGACTGATGAGGGTTGCTTGCGTACGTCTTTATTATTGGACTAAGAAGTGAATCTGCAGTATCCTATTGATCAGCCGTTATGAGAAATATGATGGGAATTACCACAAGTTTGAGAACAGTATGAAAAAAGGTGTTCTAGAACGCTTTAAGAACCATCTTCCTTTAACTGATAAGACACCGATATTCACATTGGGGGAAGGAGACACTCCTCTCGTGAAATCACGTAGTATTGGTTCCATTGTGGGCTGCGATCAACTCTATTTTAAATTGGAAGGTTGCAATCCGTCTGGTTCTTTCAAGGATCGTGGGATGGTTTTGGCAGTTGCAAAAGCGATTGAAGAAGGAGGTACTAGTATAGTCTGTGCTTCCACAGGCAATACTAGTGCGTCAGCCGCAGCATACGGTGCCTATTGTGGTCTCCCTACTACAGTCTTAGTTCCGAAAAATAACATAGCGCGTGGGAAATTAGCTCAGGCCATAACCTATGGAGCTCGCATTGTATTAATTGATGGTAATTTTGATGATGCTTTAAGTCTTGTGAAACGTCTTTCTGAAAAGCATCCGATTGTTTTGGTTAATTCGCTTAACCCCAATAGATTACAAGGACAAAAGACTGCGGCTTTTGAAATTATAGAGGATTTAGGAACTGCTCCCGATTATGTCTGCATGCCGGTTGGTAATGCAGGGAATATTTCAGCATACTGGATGGGTTTTACTGAGGCGAGAGATATGGAAATGACTTCTGTTTTGCCGAAAATGATGGGATTTCAAGCAGAAGGTGCGGCTGCAATAGTGAAGGGATACCCAATAGACAAACCTGAGACTATAGCCTCTGCTATTAGAATCGGCAACCCGGCCAGTTGGGATTTGGCGGTAAATGCAAGAGATAAATCAGGTGGAGTCATAGACTCAGTCACTGACGATGACATAATGGAAGCATATGGATGGTTGGCAAAGAAAGAGGGCTTATTTTGTGAACCCGCCTCAGCAGCTTCTGTTGCTGGCCTTATTAAACTCCATAGAAGCGGATTAGACATAAGTGATAGTGCTATTGTGTGTATATTAACTGGCTCGGGCCTGAAAGATCCTGATTTAGCTAGTTCAATGGAGCCTGTTTTTATGGAAGAGTATCCAGCAGAATTTGAAGCTGTTGAAGATGCGTTGGAACTTGACTGATATTTTCTTCGGCACTTGATGTGATTATAACTCTGGAATCGTGACATATATGGGACCCATCTAATTGCAATGTATTGAGGCAGAGAATTAATTGATAGATGAGACAAAAATAACTCAATCCGTACGCGCGATCATCGAGGCAATCGGAGATGATCCTGACAGGGAAGGTTTGAAAGATACGCCTGTGAGGGTTTCAAAAATGTATAGAGAGTTTTTTTCTGGTATTTCAGAAGAAGCAGGGAAGGCTCTGGAAACTGTTTTCGACGAAAATCACAAAGAAATAGTCGTATTCAAAGACTTGGCTTTCTTTTCGATATGTGAGCATCACTTCTTGCCTTTTTATGGCGTAGCGCACATAGGATATTTGCCTGAGGGGAAAGTAGTTGGCGCATCAAAAGTAGCACGAGCGTTGGATATACTAGCCCGTCGGCCTCAAATCCAGGAGAGACTTACAGATCGGATAGTGGATGCTATTGACGATACGCTCAAGCCAGGTGGTGTAGCTGTAATGATAAGCGCTGAACATATGTGCATGTCTCTGAGAGGTGTGAAGAAACCAGGTAGTAAGATTGTGACTTTTTCTTCCAGAGGGAAATTGAAAACCCAACAAGACTGCAGGCGAGACTTTTTTCGACTCCTGGGAGATGTATAAATATGGCCGTAATTGTAAAAGCAGAGAATTTCGATGATATAGAATCTAGTTGGCTAGAAATTCTTAGTCATTCTTCAGGGAATACGATTTTTATCAATCCTGCGTGGCAAAAGTTGTGGTGGTCACATTTTGGAAGAAATGCTGACTTGCGTATAATTTCTTTTTCAGAAGATGACAAAATTATAGGCATTGCCCCGATTATGTTGAAGGATGGGGTTTTATCGTTTCTGGGGGATACGGACCTCTTTGATTACCATGATTTCATAGTCAGGACGGGATACGAAGAAGACTTTTATGATTCTCTTTGGGCGTATGTGTTGCCCTTGGAGTGGACGGAGATAGTCCTCAAATCTGTGAGGGAAGGGTCTCCTATTTTCGAACATCTTGGTAGACTGGCGGATGATGAGCATTTTGTAAAAGAAATTAAGCAAGAAGATGTGTCACCCTTTACACCTTTGTGTGACAGTTGGGATGATTACCTACTTACTTTGAGGAAGAAAGACAGACATGAATTGCGTCGCAAGCTTCGTCGGTTGGAGAGGGAGAATACTTCGGCACAATATGCATATGTCGAACCAGATCAAATAGACGCTTCTTTACCCGATTTTTTTAGACTGATGCGTGCAAGTAGTGGAGAGAAGAACGATTTTCTAACGGAAGAGCGGGAAATGTTCTTTCGAGATATGGTCGCGACTCTTTCAAGTTTGGGCATGCTCAGACTCTATTTTTTGGAAGTAGATCTCAATCGTGTGGCTGCGTGTATATGTTTCGATTACGATGGACAGTATCTTTTGTATAATAGCGGCTACGATCCTGAGTATTCTTCACTAAGCGTAGGACTTTTAAATAAGGCGCTTTGTCTGAAGGATGCTATAGAAGAGGGTAAATATAGCTTTGATTTTTTGCGAGGGACAGAGCGGTATAAATACAATCTTGGAGCACAAGATCAATTGGTTTATGAAATGATTGTGAGGCGGCGGGCTTAACCCTGGTTAATCCTATGGAGTCCTTGATTTCAATGACAGATATTAATATGTTCAGTTGTTTGAGAGAATTGTGAAATGCTTAATTTAGCACTACTAAGTTTTCATGGTTGCCCAGTTGCTAGACTAGGTGAGAAGGATACTGGTGGCATGAATGTTTATGTCATGCAATTAGCCAAAGAACTTGGTAGCTTGGGTCATAAAGTAGATGTATATACAAGGTATCATGATCCCAAAGACCCTGAAATTGTAGAATTGGGGAAAAATGCTAGGGTAATACATCTAGCGGCAGGATATCATCAGGCGAAGAAAGAAGATTTGCACAGATTTGTACCGCAATTCTTGAGATCTCTCTACTCATTTCAAAGAAGAAATCAGATCAAATATGATCTGATCCACAGTAATTACTGGTTGTCTGGTCGGGTAGGCATCGCTTTAAGTGAGGAATGGGATATACCCCACGTATCTACGTTTCATACTTTGGCTAAAACTAAGCTCATGGCAAGGGCTGGAGAACGGGAATCTGATCTCAGATCCACTGTTGAAAAAACAGTGATGGATATGGCTGATACCATTGTAGTAACTACGGAGATGGAGAAGGAAGACCTTGTACGACTCTATGGTGCGGCACATACAAAAATAAAGGTCAACCCCGCCGGCGTTGACTTGGACCTTTTTCGCCCGATGGACAAATTGGAAGCTAGGGGAAGACTGGGTTTAGATGAGAGCAGGATCATTTTATATGTCGGCCGTATAGAGCCTCTTAAGGGAATAGATATTTTATTGGAAGCCGTGTCCTTAATGGAGTGGGGAACAGACTATCGCTTAATTATTGTAGGAGGTAGTTTGGAGGGGGACGAACATCTGGAATTTCTCAAAAATCTAGCTCGTGAACTTGGCATTGAGGACAAAGTATCTTTTACTGGATCTATAGAACAAGATAAGCTACCTTCATTTTATAGCGCGGCTGATGTATTTGTTTTACCATCTCACCACGAAAGTTTTGGGCTGGTTGCACTAGAGGCAATGGCTTGTGGTAGTCCTGTAATTGCTTCTCGTGTGGGTGGATTAAAAACTTTTCTCAACAATGGAGAGAGTGGATATTTAATACCATGGCAGTGTCCCGAGCCATTTGCTCAAAGATTAGACATTCTTTTGGCTAATCCATCTCTAATGAATACCATGGGGAATGCGGCAAAGTTAAAAGCCTTGGACATGGGTTGGGGAGGGGTGGCGGAGCGCATGCTGGATCTGTATACGGGTCTTTTGCATGAACCTTTGGAAAGTGTTGCAGGAGCTTCTTCTTGAATTTCAGAGCAAAATAATGCCCCGTCGTCTTGTAGTGACAGATTTGGAATAATTATGGGATCAAAAGATTCATATTATCAGAGAATAGAAGGCCATATTTGGAGGAGAATAGCGGCTGGATTCTTTGTTTTAATTCCAATCATTGCTACTTTTGTGATATTGCGGTTTCTATTTACATATATGGATGGCTTAATTCGTGGGGACGGTGGTATTGGATCCAACTTACTCGAAGGAACTTTTCTGGATTTTCCTGGTATTGGGGTTATTGTCACAATCTTTTTTTTGTATGTCATAGGACTCATTGTGGCGGCACAGGCGGGTAGGAAAGCAATCAATTGGCAGGACGCACTTCTTTCTAGAATACCTGTCGTGAAGACGATATATGGGGTGGCAAGACAGGCTACTGATAGTCTGTCTTCAGTAAATAACCAAAATCCTAGTAAGGTTGTTTTTATTGAATGGCCTAGAGAAGGTATGAAAGCGATAGGGTTTGTTACAGGTACGTGTTCAGATCCCACAGGCCTTGAGCAAGAACTGGTGGTTGTTTATGTTCCGACAGTTCCTAATCCCACTTCGGGGAATTTGGCCTTTGTTGCTCGTGACAAGGTGGTAGACTCCAATCTCACTATGGAGGAAGCTATGAAAACTGTGTTCTCAGGAGGTATGGTCTTACCTTCTATGCCAGACCGCACAAATGAGTCTGAAGATACTGTAAGTTAGTCGCTGACTGAGGCCTTAGGTTTTACTGGCTCAAAGAAAAGGTAAAAGGTTCACTTACAAAGCCAACTCGTACCAGAAGCTTTGGCTAACTTTTTGGAATCCTAATTTTAGGTAGAGTTCCCTTGCAATTATGTTATCTGAGTCAACTTCTAATTCCACAGTGCCTGCACCATGATTTTTCAAGTATTCTATGCCAGTTTTGACAACGGCCGTACCTAGACCTTTACCACGAAATTTGGGATGAACCCCCGTCATGCCGATAATGCCTGTGTAATGTGACCCCTTAGAGTGGAGTATAGTCCAGTTGTAGGCAGCAACCTCTTGTCCGTGTGTTATGAAAAGAATGTCTTCTGGATTTCTGCCAGGGAGTCTAACCCTCGCTTCAATCTGTCCCACAGTGTTGGGACTAAATCCCCAGTTGTCTCCAAAGGATAAATTTTGTAGTGTTGTGAGGGTTTCTTCATCCTTCCCTAATATGAAGGATCTGGTTGAAAATTCACTATCTAAATTTGCTACGGGGATTGAGTTTTCTTCCCATCTCATTTGCCAATATTCTTTAATTTTGATAAATCCTATAAGTCTCAAAGATTGCTGTATTTTTGTTGCATCCGAGCTTACTTCGATATGTAATTTATCTGCCCCCATTGAACGAGCAGTTTCAACGGCGTAGCTCAATAAAGCATCGTTCATATCAAGATTCTCAGTTGTGCTCACTATTCCGCCGTTGTAAACTGCTCTGTTTAGAGGTTTTTCATAGATGATCAGTGCGTATCCTTCTAAGCTATTTGATGTCTCAAGTACAAAGCAGTTTTCTTCTGGGTTACAATCAGGCTGTTCTAGGAAGGATTTCATGAACTGGATTGAAACTTCCTTTTCAGTTCCATTCAACCCATTGACCAAGTTGTAAGTATCAGTGAGATTGTCTAAGTCTGACCATTTAAAATTTCTAATGGCGATGGGCGTCTGCATTTTAGGGAAAGCCCCTTTTTGTTAGCAAAAGATATCTTAACTAAGGTTGGATTGTAGCAGAGGGTTGCTGATACCTACAATGAGGATTTGAAATTCAGAGATAGATTGTGCTGTGTGGGCCATATATAACATTTGTGCCAAAAAAATCTATGGTAACTGTAGTGGAGAACCATTACTAAATAGTATAATTGTGGCAAGCATTTCGAACCTCCTAGGCAATAGATGGTAATTTATTGGAAGGTAATTTAATTTATGATTGACAGGCCAGAGAAAGCTATGGTGATAATTCCGCACCCTGATGATGCGGAAGGAGGTTGTGGAGGAACGGTCGGCAAATGGATTCAAGAAGGTACAGAGGTTGTGTTTGTTCTTTGTACCAATGGAGATAAAGGGACGAGTGATCCTGAAATGACCTCCGAAAACCTAGCGGCTATACGAGAAGTAGAGCAAGCTGATGCTGCGAATACATTAGGTGTTAAGGATGTTATATATTTGAGGTATCCCGATGGAGGACTTGAGGACACCTCGGTGTTTAGGGGACAATTGGTTCATGCTATAAGATTGCATCAGCCTGATGTTGTCTTTTGCACAGATCCACTTCGGAAGAATTTTTATTTGCATAGAGATCACAGATTGTCTGGACAGGTAACCTTGGATGCTGTATTCCCGTATGCCAGGGATTTCCTACATTATCCTGAACACATCAGTGAAGGTTTGGAAACTCACAAGGTAGGGGACGTACTCATGTGGGGAACTGAAGAAGCAGATGTGTTCATAGATATCACAGATACCATAGATCTGAAGATTAACGCGCTTAAAAAGCATGTTAGTCAGGTAGGCGGTGGTGATAGGGACGTTGCAAAATTTGTGAAGGAGCGAGCCTCACAAGTCGGAAAGGATTTGGATATGCCTTATGCCGAAGCCTTTCGCCGGATTAAATTCAGAAGATAGCTAAATTGTATGATCTACATGTACATGTATTACCCGGAATAGATGATGGTCCCAAAGATGAAGAGACCTCTATAAAAATGATCGAGAAGGCTTGTCTTCATGGAACCAAGGTTCTACTTGCAACGCCTCATAGAAAAGATGTCACTGAAGACTCATCTGTACCTAATATTAGAAAATTATTGAGCAAGCTCAATGACGAATGTGGCGATATTGACATAAATCTGTTACTAGGGATGGAAAATCATTTGGATGTGCAATTGCCTGATGACTTGGAAAAAGGTATTGCACTTAGTATGAATGATTCCCGATATGTTCTGATAGAGATGCCATTTTGGGGCTGTCCCGATTTTGTCGAGCCTACTCTCAAGATAATTCAAAGCAGAGGATTCGTGCCTGTGTTGGCTCATCCTGAGCGAATAGAGGCCTTTCAAAAGAACGTTGAATTACTTGATAGATTTATTAAGTCTGGCATGCTAAGTCAGATAACCGGTGGCTCTCTGTTGGGGTATTGGGGTGAGGAAGTAAGAAAATTTACTGAAGAATTAGTTAGTACTCGCTTAGTACACATAATGGCTTCAGATGCACATACTGTCGATGGTCCGCGTGAGCCTCTTTTGGGTCCAGCCGTGAAGACTATCGCAAGTATGATAGGAGAGCGTAACGCCCATCTAATGGTTGCTGGTATACCGTTCGCTATCTTGGAAGATAAACCCTGTGATTCTATGATAGATGCCTTAAGAGAAAGTTAGTCTTGGGAACGGTTTTGCATGAGATTGAGGACATGCGTGTATATATTTGAGGATATCTGTTCTGGGGGTTTTGAGGCATCTAATACTAACCAACGATCGGAATCTCGGCTGGCTATATTTGCATATCCATCTCTTACTTTTTCGTGGAAAATGAGGTCCGCATTTTCAAATCTGTCCTCTGTATTTCCACCCTGGATTCTTTCGAGGCCTTGAGTGGAGGGCAAATCGAGCAGGATGACTAGATCTGGGTAAAGACCACTTGTAGCGACGTGGTTCGTGGTTTCTATAATGCTTTGGCTAAGTCCACGTCCGTAACCTTGATAAGCTAACGTTGAATAGAAATAGCGGTCACATATTACGACTTCGCCAGATTTCAGCGCCGGTCGTATTGTTGATTCTACAAGTTCTGATCTTGCCGCTGAGAATAAAAATAACTCTGTGAGTGGAGACATATCACTACCAGTTATTAGCCAATTTCTAACTTTTTCCCCAGTTTGAGTACTTCCAGGTTCTCTAACGATCTGATTTATGATACCTGAGCGTTCCAAATTCTGGCTTAACAGGTGGCTTTGTGTGCTTTTACCACTGCCTTCTGGACCTTCGAAGACTATGAAAAGCGACATATTTCTAATCCTTCAAAAATATTATAGTGTTTTAAATGGTATCAGGGTCATAATAGCGCTAAATTATTGCGAAAAACAAAAGTGTATTTAGGGTAAATCATTTTTTGTAAATTACTACGTATCTATTGGGTTCGCTCCCGAAGCTTGATGATTTCATTCCGTACTTATCTGCTATTTTATGTTGTACGCGTCTGACATAGGAGCTTTGAGGATTGAGTTCAATTTGTCTCGTACCTTGTTCTATCTTACTTACCGCAACTTCGAGTTCGTCAATGGCTTCTGTATTTTCTATTTTGATACGTTCGTCGGCTCTCTGTTTTCTTGTTATCGCCTGGATAAAGTTCTGTATTTGCGGAAGAGTATTCTTTCTCAAAACATATACAGGCTTACCTTTAAGTTCTGCTGTTTTAAGAACTTGTGTCCGGCGACGATAGTAATTCTTGGTTGTTAGGAGTAGATCTGCATCCGCCATGTCGGTAACGACTCTAACAGG
>CAZQPS010000015.1:0-18747 GCA_964595285.1 uncultured Dehalococcoidia bacterium
TGAGCAGAATTGTAGCATCATTTTCTCCACACAAAAACCCACCTTAGAAATTCTTAAATATTACTTCAACAAAAGCTTGACATAGCACAAGTGTTCTGTTCTAATTTGTTCTATATTGCTTTCCTAATTCACATACGGAGTATATATGATGATATCGCCACCTAGTTTGAAGACGAAATTCCAGTTGACCATGCCAGGTATGCCCGAGCCCCTTATAAATGAACCCCCAGTCCCTAATTACAAAATTGCGTCAGGATCTGATATTTCCTCAGGCCAAGGGGTTACATATGTAGGCAAAATCTCTGGAGGTCCAACATACGGTAGCAGCGGTATAGTCAGAAAAATATTACCAAGGAAAGCCGTTGTTGACATGGGCAACCATGGAATTTGGAACATTCCCTATTATTTTCTCTCTGCAACTCTAGCAGCCTAGGAGTTTTCACCTAAACTCAATCCTCACGGATCTCATCAACTTTGACAAGGATCATATATATGTTGAATATATTCCGAAATTCAATTAGTAAAACCATCATTCAATCCGGGTGCCCTCTTCCAAGGACTATAAATCCGATCAACATAAAGGTCGTCGGAGTCGGTGGAGCAGGAACAAATGCGATTAGCCAACTTAACGACGTATATGGCAAAGAATTAGATATCATCGCTATAAACACCGACACCCAAGCCCTCCAGCAAATCAGCCATCTCCGTACTTTCGCAATTGGTCCCCTTCTCACCAGAGGAATGGGTGCAGGAGGAAGGCCTGAAATCGGAAGAAAGGCGATGAAAGAAAGCTACCAACAAATTTCAGATCTCCTCTCTGGTGCTGATGTCGTCTTTATTGCCGCAGGACTCGGAGGTGGTACGGGTACTGGAGCAGCCCCCATAGTGGCTGAAATCGCCAAGAAACAAGGCTCGGTGGCCATAGGGATTATCTCCACTCCCTTCAAATTTGAAGGTCTCGCTAGGTTTTCCGTTGCGCAACAAGGCCTTACTCAAATAAGGCATAAAGTACACTCTTTCGTTACTTTGGAAAATGATAGGCTTCTCTCCAAATCTCTTGAAGGATCAACACTTTCCACAGCATTTTCAAGATCTGACCAAACTCTCAGCCAAGGCATAACCGGCCTAGTCAATATACTAAGATATCCAGGCACCATAAACGTTGATTTTGCAGATTTTAGAAGAGTTATGTCTGTACCCGGTTCTGCATTCATGTCAATGAGTAGTGGGGAAGGCTCAGGAGCTGTTTTTGAAGCCGTGCAAAATAGTATTGAAAGCCCATTATTTGTACAACCTCTGAAGGGTTGCTCAAATATTCTCCTCAATGTTCAAGCTGGAGAAGACATGCTCCTATCTGAGTTGCACGAAGCCGCCAATCACCTTAGGCAATCCACAGGTACAAGTACAGAGATCATCCTTGGCGTGCACCAATCTAAACAATTCAGGAATCGGGCTGACGTCACGATTTTCGCCACTGGGTCAGATCTGTCAGGCATTTGTAAAGACCACGCAAAATCCAAAACAAACAAAGCATACGCAGATAACAGCAATATAATGACTAAGTACGTGAACGCCAATGTATACGATATGGAATATTTGCCTGAGCGGTTACTTTAACAAAGAAAATCGTTTGAGATGTTATCTAATATAACATTCGTGACTAAATCAGGTCTCTGAATTGGAACATCATGAATGCTATCCTCCAACCAAACTACCTTACTATTATTGATCATTTCTGAAGCAAACTTCACTGTCGCGAGTTTTTTATCAGATTTATCACTAGTTTCACTATTCCATCCCTGACGTGCAGGCATTATGAGAACTGGACATCTGACACTCTTGTATAAAGAACTAGGTTTATGCTCCCAAAGAGCCTCTATAATCCGAATGTGATTTTCCCTGGCTAGCCTGGAAGTAATAGTACCGTTTTCCAGAAATTGAAAATTAGCAAGCAGAATGTCGATATGTGCCTCACTATCCATACCTTCTGGTCTCCAACGCCTAGCTCTTTCTAAGAGATCATTTTCTGTCATACCATCCCACACAGGTGGAGCCATATCAATCTTAGCCTGCTCTAAATTGGAATCTAATTGAGAAGATATTTCTATCGTTCCACCATCAACGAGAACTATCCCTGCAGTTCCCATATTTTTTTTCGCCGCATAAGAGAGGGCGACATTCCCTCCCCATGAGTGCCCTATTACTATAGGATTCACAAATTGCAGTGCGTTAATGAAAGACTGAAGATCTCCTACTATAGTCTCGAAGTCATATCCATTATTGGGCTTATCCGACTTCCCATGCCCTCGTTGATCTAATGCAACAACTCTATTATTGATAGCCAAATTAGGTGCAACCAAATCCCATATTCTACAGTTGGAAGCAAGACCATGTAACAAGATTATTTCCTGTCCAGCACCACCCCAATCCCTATATGAAAGACGCAATCCATTAATATCAACTGCTAATTCCTTTGGGAAAATATCCATGTCAACTTTTGTCATAAGTAATAAGACCTATCTGGCTCAACTATCATCCTCTTGGTCTTGGCTTCCTTGAGACTGACTTTTGAGAAAGTTCTCCAATTCTTTTACCATAGTTTCAGGATCAGGAATGTCATTTTGTAAAGAACTTTGCTTACGAGCATCATGTTTTTGTTCAAGCTTAGTTACATATGAACTCACATTAGGCTGTTTCGAAATTACTTTATCAATTTCTTCCCGGAACGTGTCACTGGCAATCCGTAATTCCTCAAGATCGACGTCAGTGTCAATTAAGCTCCTCAATCGAGCCAAAATAGCCATGCTGATACTTGGGTCAGGAGCACTATTGACATAATGTGGACAATGCCCCCATATACTTGCGTGCTCCAATTTCAAGTTAATGCATGCATCTATAAAGGCAGTATGAATCCCTGTAGGGCCTTGGTAACGGGAATCTCGAATTCCTAACCATTCAGCTTTTTGCATTAGTTCTTCCGAACTAGCTCTCCCCGTCACTTTAGGTTCTCTAGTATGTGGGACTGCGTCCAGAAGAGCACCTAGGGACACAACCAATTTGACACCATATTGTTGTGCCATATTTGTAAGTATTTGAGAATAAGTTCGCCATCTCAAATTCGGCTCAGTTCCAATAAACACTATCAGATTTTTGGAAGGATCATCATTTTTATAAAAATAGAAATCATTTTGTGGCCATGTAATTATGCGTTCCCCGTCACTATTTATCCTAGTCTGGGGTCGCACCATCGTGAAATCGTAGAATCCTTCAGAATCAATTTCGCCAAATTTCTTAGCCCCTAATTTCCTAACCAAATACTTCAAGGCACGAGTAGCAGCCTCCGATGCATCAGGCCATCCCGCAAACGCCACTATCATCGTAGGGAAAGTATCCTGCGGATCCTTGTGAATTAACAAATCTTCCATTTATCTGACCATCCTTTGACCTTCATATCAAGTGTAACATCTAGTTATTTTGATGCCAAGGTTCGTCATGCTATACTCAGCGTACCAACTGTTAAATAGTATATTATCTGGAGAACACAATCAGTGAATGATTTTCAAATTAATGATGACTTACTAATTGGAATTTCTGTTCCAACTATTGATACAGAAACTGTATTGACGACAATACGAGAAGCTGAGAAAGCCGGCATAGATGCTGCGTGGCTTACTTCAGGAGGAGAGGCAGGAGATGCTCTCACCTCACTCGCAGTAGCAGCATCCCAAACAGATCATATAATGTTGGGGACTTCAATACTCAGAACTTGGACAAGGCATCCGATAGTAACAGCCAGACAAGCACAGTCAATCGCAAACATTGCTCCAGGTCGGCTTCGCCTAGGGATAGGGCCTAGTCACAGAGACAGCATGACTGAAACTTTCGGATTCAAATTCTTCAACCCATTAGGACACCTGCGAGAATATGTCACAATTCTCACGGAACTCTCTCACAGAGGCAAAGTAGCCTTTGAGGGTAATTATTACAAAGCTAATTTTGAAATTAATAACCCGATAAACGTCCCAATAATGGCATCTGCCCTACGTCCCGCGTCATTTGAAATGTGCGGCCAAATCACTGATGGAGCAATAAGCTGGGTCTGTCCATATACTTATTTGAAAGACACTGCTATGACCTCTTTGAACCACGGAGCTACCGAGGTGGGCAGAGAACCGCCCCCTATGGTAGTACATGCGCCAATTTGCTTAACGGACGATCTAGGAAAAGCCCGTAATGCTGTCAGAGAACAACTCGGATACTTCCCTTTGACACCTTTTTACAAACTAATGTTTGAATCTGCAGGTTTTAAGGAATCCGACAAAACGGGTTGGACAGACGACATGCTAGACGCCGTTCTTATTGCAGGTAGTGAAGATGTGGTGATTGAGAAACTAAATGAAATTTCCCAATGGGGGGGAGCTGAGATTCTAGCTACTATCGTCACAGTAGACAATACCCGAGAATCGATGAAAAGGACAATGAAACTACTCGGAGAAATATAACGTCAGCCAGGAGGCGATATGTCGCAAGAGGTCAACTTCAGAGCAGTAACTTTTTCGGACGTTTACGTGAACGATAACACAACCTGGACCTTTGCAGAATTCACTGATGATAGCGGCCTCACCGCGACCGTAGAAATCACCAGCGGAGATCACACCGTAGAAACGATTAAGTTATTATCCGAAGCCGTGGTGTTCTTCAAAGGCAAGACTATTATGAAGGACTCAAGTACCCAAACACTACTAGGATATACTGACTATGATCTCCAAAAAAATAGAGCTGCAGCCACTGCCATTAGTGCTTTACGCACTGCCACCACCGATTTACTTTCCCAAAAGACTGGAAAATCTCTAGCTACATTCCTCGGGGGTAGAAACCCTGGTGATGTATTGTTGTACGCAAACATTAATAGGCATTTATATGGTGGAGAAAGAACTCCCGAGGCATTCGCAGAGGCAGCCTCGCTTGCTGTCTCTAGGGGATTCAAAACCATAAAATGTGCACCATTTGACGAAGTACATTCTGGGCTTTCAGAAGATGAAAATCTGTCCAGCGCCGAAATAGGTTTAGACAGGATCTCCTCAGTAAGACACGCTATAGGGCCTGACATAGATCTCTTGATTGATTGCCATGGCCGTTTTCATCTCAATTCAGCTAAGATCGTAGCTTCGAAACTGGTCAAATCCAACGTTGCGTGGTTTGAGGAACCAGTCGAACCAACCGAACACCCAGACCAACTGATTAGTATCCGAGACTCTATTGATCTATTGGTGGCAGGTGGTGAAAGCGTCTACGGAAGCACATCATTCAAATCACTAGTTATACACCGGGCATTAGATATAATAATGCCTGACGTAAAATATTGTGGCGGGGTCTCGCAAGCCTATGACGCAGGCCTAGATGCATTAAGTCTGGGAGCTAACGTGTCTCTACACAGTCCCTCGGGCCCCGTTTCCCTAATGCATAGTGCTCACGTAACAGCCGCAATAGACAATGATCTGACGCTAGAACATGCTGTCTACGAAGCCGACTGGAGATCTGAACTTATAGACCCTTTCGAAACAATCTCTGATGGTAAAATTGCTCTAGGCAACAGTAGTGGCACAGGCATAAAACTGAATAAGCCTATTTTACAAAAATATGGTCGCCAATGGTCCCCATAGCGCCCATCGCTTAACCACCAAGTATGTCTACTGCTGTCGCCAGCATTATTTTTGTGCCGTTAATCAGGCTCTTGACACCAATTGACTCATCAGTCCCATGAATATTCGCTAACAAGGGGTCATCGTCGGGATGAGAGCCAGCAAAGCCGTATGTCACAGTTCCTAAAGGTCTGGTGAACCGCGAATCAGTAAAACCTGTGCTTATAGCTGGTACCCATTGTATGTCATCTCTCTCCAACGCGAGTCCAGTAGCTTTCTGAACGCTAAGAGACAATTCTGTATCAAAATCAGAAGAATTGGGAACAGCCATATAGTCTATTTCGTAACTAACTTCAGGAATTCCCTCGACGATTTTGTCAAGTTCAGATTTCAAGTATTCATCAGTTTGGTGCGGTAGCGTTCTAACATCACACGTCAATCTAATGGTCTCGGGTACGCTATTTGATTTTATACCACCACTTATCATTGTAGGCGTAATAGTCATACGCGAGAGGGCCTTCATTAACGAGGCAAACCTAGGATTTTCCTCTTCATGCTCTGCGATAATCTCATCAACGTTAGTTACCGAGGGCTTATGTTCAATAGCAAAATTGGACAAATACTCAAACAAACTTGTCGATACGTCTCTCTCTGGCTCGTACGTTTCCAATCGTTGCAAGATCATACCTAATCTATACATAGCATTGGTACCTTGCCATGGTACCGAAGCGTGAGCACTTGAACCTTTCACTTCAATCTCTACTTGAAGCCTTCCTTTTTCACCTACCCCTAAGATGTAAGTCAGCCCACTCGGAGACATTATAGGTGTCCCGCCACCTTCATTAATTGCATACGGAGCCTTTAACTTCTCAGGATAATTCTCAGCTAGCCAACCGAATCCGTAGCGACCACCGTGCTCCTCATCCGCACCTGATACCAAGGATAAGGTGTTCTTAAGTTTTACATTATTTCTTTTCAAAAGCCTCATAGCAAACATCTGCGCAGCCAAGAGGCCTTTGCAATCAGACGCTCCTCTTCCATAAATACGATCTCCGACCAATTCGGCAGAGAACGGAGGATATGACCATTTTTCTTCTTCCTCCACGGGGACCACATCTGTATGTGACATGAACAACAAACCTAATTCATCACTATCACCCTCAATATTCGCAATAATATTGCCTCTGTTAGGTGCAGCTTCCAATATTTCAGACTCTATTCCATCTTTAGAAAACCACTCCTTGATGTATTCGCAAACAGGAGTCTCATTGCCTGTTGGCATAAATCCGGTATTCACAGAAGGAATCCGAACAAGAGCACGATGCAACTCGATAAGTTCCTTATAGCCCAAGTCAACTTCTGCGAAAAGCTTCTTAATATCGCTCATAATTTAATATCCTATTCTATTTGTTGAAGCACATTAGATCGCACTATTAGCCATTAGCATGGCTGCTATAGTTTTACCATCCTCTATCTCCCCTATTTTTATCAGAGAGTTTATTCTTGATAACGGTATTTTTTCGATCATTATATTTTCATCATAGTCTTCATCTAATTTGCTCTCAACTAAATTTTCAGCAAGGAAAACATACATATATTCATCGCAGAACCCAGGAGAAGACCAGAATCCGCCCAGTGGCCGCAAACTCTGAGGAAAAAATCCTATTTCTTCCTGCAATTCACGTTCTGCACATTCCGTTGGTGACTCACCTAGCTCTATAATCCCGGCAGGCGCTTCTAGTAAAAATTGACCTACGGCGTAACGATACTGTCTCACTAATATGACATTATCTTCTGAGTCCATAGGAATAATAACCACAGCATTCCTATGCTCGACTACTTCCCTCGTCGACGTACGCCCACCAGATAACCCTATTGAATCTACCCTCACATTTATAATCTTGCCGTCGTATACGGACTGTGACTCCAATTTCTCTTCAATTTCCATTTAATCAATCATCCTTGAATTCCTAACCTGATTCCAATCCCAGACGCCGTGTAAGGGCGGCGTAAAAGGTACCGGGAGCGTGGGCACGTAAAAATTTCGTAGTGTACGGGCTTCTCTTTATCTGTACTATGTCACCAGCATCAAGATTCATATCGCTAAATCCATCAACACTTAATACAGCTTCGTGATCTTTACTGGCAGAAAGCTCTATCAAGGAATAGTCAGGCAAAATTAATCCATTGCTAAGACCTGTATGTGCAGCTACAGGTTGAATCAGCATTGCTACAGTTTCCGGATAAAGTATAGGGCCACCTGCCGACAGCGCGTATCCTGTACTACCGGTCGCTGTGGACACAATAACGGCATCTGCTCTATAACTCGTAAGCGGCACACCATCAATCGTGGTCTCAATATCCAATAATCTAGCTATCCCGCCTCTTCCCACAACAACATCGTTTAAGGCATGTAAGGTAAGTCTCGGCTCAGACTCTCCACTCCCTATCACCTTAGCCTCAAGCATCATTCTACTCTCTAGCCGCAAATTTCCATAAATATACTCCGGTAAGCGCTCTACACAATCGTGAACTGAAAGCTCCGCCATGAAGCCTACTCTACCCATATTTATGCCAACCATAGGTATGTTATACGAAGCAATCTCTCTCACAAGTCTGAGAATGGTTCCGTCTCCACCAGCGACAACAATAAGATCAGTCTGCCCCAGAAATTCCTGAACGTCACCCAAGTTCCCCGCCGAACTCTTCCACATATGTCCTGGAAAATCAAGTCGCGTCTCCAGTTCTTTAGCCATATCAAGTGTCGCTGGAGACTGTGGATTATATACAATCCCTATACACGTAGGGGACTTCATAGACCTATCCAAACCCTTCAATAATACTTACCTAAACAAGCAGAGCAAATCTAACATTGCAAGAACTAGGCTGTCAATTAAACTCATGGATCAAAATTACAAAGCGGACGCTGCTGTTCTAGCCAAAGCGAGTAGAGGCGCAGGGTATATACCGAATATCAGAGTACCTAGGAAACTAAATAGCAATGCCGCTCGTATTGGTAAAGCTGTGATAATAGTTTCTTCGGACTCCGCAGGGGCTAAATACATCGCCTTCACTATTCTCAGATAATAGTACGCTGATATCACGCTATTCAAAACCCCTATCACCACTAGCCAAGTAAGACCGGCATCCACCGCGGCCCCAAATAAGTAGATTTTTGCCCAAAACCCGACAGCAGGAGGCAAACCTGTTAAGGAAACCATTGCTAGCGCTAGTGCCGCTGCAAGAAACGGAGCTCTACGAGCTACTCCCGAGTAAGCGGAAATATTATAACTATCCAAACGCTGAGACACAGCTATAACGACTGCAAAGGCGGTTATATTGGTCACAGCGAACCCTGCAAGATAAAAAAGCATACCAGAAGGACCAAGGAGAATTCCTGAACCTTCGCTCCCATATCCCAACGACGCCATACCCATAAGTATGTATCCTGCATGGGCAACAGTACTATAACCCATTAATCTTTTTATATTGGACTGCCGAATTGCAACCAAGTTTCCAATTGTCATGGAAAGAGCACTTAGCACTGCAAATACTATTGCCCAATCAACACTTAAAACATCGATTAAAAACGCCGAAGAAAAAATTCTTATTATTACGGCGAATCCAGCCGCCTTGCTCGCAACAGATAAAAACATGGTGACTGGAGTAGGCGCACCTTCATACACGTCTGGTGCCCACATCTGGAAAGGAACCGAGGCTATTTTAAATCCAAAGCCCGCAATGATCAAAATAAGACCGAATAGGAGAGCATGGCTTCCGAACGCTATATCGGGATTCAGATCCAACTGGGGAATTCTATCTGCTATTTCTAACAGAGAAGTCGTGCCCGTAATCCCATACACCATTACTATTCCGTAAAGTAATATCGCTGAACTTACTGCGCTCAACAGTAAAAATTTCAGGCCAGCCTCAATTGAACGGCCATCCCTTAAAAAGGCTGCTAAAGCTGCTAATGGCAACGCCGTGAGTTCCAGGGCGACATATATGGTAATTAGCTCCGTAGTCGACGTTAATAGCATCATCCCTGATGTTGAAAAAAGAATCAAGGCATAATATTCCCCTTGGAATCTAGTAAATTTTCGTACGTATTCTGTCGACGACAATATCACTGAAGCTACTGACGCCAACAATATAAATTTCAGGAAAATTGAAAACTTGTCTACCACCAAGGTGCCAAACATTCCGGCTTGCTGACCACCGCTATCCACGTCACCCCATAGAGAAATGGACATCACACAGGGTATTGATAGACCCAGAATAGCCAGAACAGGCAATATTTCTTTGCGCTTAACTACCAAATCCACGAGCACTATTAATATCGCTACGCTCGCGACAGCTAGTTCAGGTGACAGCAAGTATAAATCGTTTAAATTCATCTAATTGTCAACCTCGGATAGGCGTCTACCATTCTTTCAAATGAATCGTTGATACCAACTGAAAAAACATCTGAAATCACGGATGGGTAAATTCCAATAGCTATGATAGTAAACACCAAAATAATAATAGGTATATATTGGGTTCTAGAGACATCCCTAATTTCTATCCATCGTTGATCCAAGGGACCGAACATAACCCTTTGCATCGTCCATAACATATATCCAGCCGCTAGGACTACACCTGACGCCCCTATTATTGTCATATAAGTCCAGACTTCAAATGTACCTAAGAAAATCAAAATTTCCGATACGAAACCGCTGGTACCAGGAAGACCCAATGAAGCAAACGCGGCAATTAACAAGGCAACAGCTGTAAAAGGCATTCTAACCGCTAGACCTCCCAGGTCAGGTATGTGCCTCGTATGAGTTCTATCATAGACAAATCCCACCAAGAGGAACAGCAACCCGGTGATTGTTCCATGGGTAAACATTTGCATTGAAGCCCCTGTAGCTCCAAGAGGTGATATCACCCCACTTACACCTGCTACCGAGGCTAATCCCAACACGACAAAACCCATATGGCTTACACTACTGAATGCTACCAATCGTTTTAAGTCGGTTTGTTGAAAAACTACTATTCCCCCATAGACTATGTTAATCACTCCGGCAACCGCTAGCATCCAAGCTACTTCCGAAATGACTTCTGGAAACATCGTCATACATACTCTGATCAGACCGTACCCACCCATCTTGAGGAGAACACCTGCTAAAAGCACGCTGCCTGCAGTTGGAGCATCAGTGTGAGCGTCAGGCAACCATGTATGCAACGGCCACAGAGGCAATTTCACTGCAAATCCTATAAATAACGCGGCAAACACCACTCCGACCGGTAGTATAAGTTTCGCATTTGCAATGGCAGATGGTAGTGCAATCATATCTAGAGTGCCTGTTGAAAAGAACAGCACCAATATGCCAATAAGCATGAAGGCACTTCCAGAAATAGTAAATATAAGGAACTTCATTGCGGAATATTCCCGTTTCCCTTTAGGATCACTTCCCCAAATTGCGATCAAAAAGTACATAGGGATTAATTCCAGCTCCCAGAACAAGAAAAACATCAGAAAATCAAGAGAAGTAAATACTCCCAGCACACCTGTCTGAAGGACTAGAATCCAAGCGAAATATTCTTTAACCCTATTCCGAATGTGCCATGATGCAACCACCGCAACAAATCCTAGTATTCCAGTGAGCAGGACTAATGGCGCACTTAAACCATCTATTCCCATATAGTATTCGACCGCGAACTTGTCTCCTGCAATGGCTGGTACCCATCCGCTAAGTCGATCAACTAATTGCACACCCCCAAGCCCTGTATCATATGAAGTGAATATGTACAGTGAGAGTAACAGGCCTACGAACGATGTCGCACCCGCGAACCATCGAATAGAGCTATCGCTTTTAAGAAGCAAAACAATAGCTAGTGCTCCCGCTAAGGGCAAGAACACGATAACGCTTAAAAGTCCAGAAAATTCCAAGTCTTTAAACCTACCTAAAAACTAGCAATATGCCTAATATCAATACCGTACCCACAAACACAACACCACTGTATACCTGCAGTTGCCCAGTCTGAACCTGCTGTGGAATCACGCCTATATGCAAGCCCAACCAACCCACGAATCTGGCTATACCATCAACGAAGAATCTATCTATCAAATCAAATAAGCGACATATATACCGGTTGAATATACGTCTAATTATAAAGTCTTCATATAACTCATCCATAAAGTATTTTCTGTACAACAACGTGTACAGAGGTTTTACTTTACTGCCCACATTTCCGGGAGATATGACATTTGCCTGATACATTAGATAGGCCAGTCCTATCCCCGCTACAGCGATTAAAGTAGAGACAATCGCCAATACAACATTAAATTGTCCACTCTCTACATGTACTGCAGAATTACTGTCTAGAAAATGCGAAAGCCAATGTGCCGGTACAATCCCTAGATCTATCACAGAATTAGCCAGAAACCCTACAGCGATAGCCGGCACACTAAGCACCAGCAATGGAAGCACCATTGAAGATGGGGACTCCATCAAGTGTACTTCACCTAGATGAGATTGTTCATCAGGATCACTCGCGGCACCTCCTCTAAATTCACCACCAAAAGTCATGAAAAGAGCTCTGAACATATAAAATGCTGTCATAAATACCGCAACAAGAGCCAACCAAAAAACTATGGTCGAAATATTCGAACCACCGGACAAAGCATGACTCAATATCTCGTCTTTACTCCAAAAACCTGACAATGGAAACACTCCAGCTAAACTTAAGCTTCCAATGAAAAATGTTGCATAGGTCCAAGGCATCACTTTCCTGAGTCCTCCCATGTAACGCATATCAAATGTCCCGGTCGCATGATTAACACTGCCCGATCCAAGGAACAGCAAGGCTTTGAAAAACGCATGAGTGAATAGATGGAATATGGCCGGACCGTAAGCTCCAATCCCCAGAGCTAACATCATGTATCCCAACTGACTAACAGTCGAATATGCCAGCACTCGCTTGATATCGTTTGAAACCAAACCCATAGTTGCCGCGAATACAGCAGTTATACCACCAATAATTGCCACAGTGTTCAAAGCAACATCAGAAGCTTCAAATATCGGGAAAAATCTCGCTACCAAGAAGACTCCTGCGGCCACCATAGTTGCAGCATGTATCAAAGCGCTCACTGGAGTAGGACCTTCCATGGCATCAGGTAGCCACGTGTGAAAGGGGAATTGGGCAGATTTCCCCATAGCCCCAACAAATATCCCCAAAGCGACCCATTGAGCTAAGTCCGAGCCTAACAACCCCGCCTCAACAGCCTTGTATAAATCCGAAATAACAAACGGGTCAAGACCGCTGCCAGAAATATTTCCTGAATTCATGAAAAGGTATAAAATGCCAATTAATAGGCCAAAATCCGCTACCCGAGTGATGATGAAAGCCTTTTTAGCGGCGGCAGCGGCAGATGGTCGATGAAACCAAAATCCAATTAACAAATAAGATCCAAGTCCCACTAACTCCCAAAATACAAACATTTGGATAAGGTTGTTAGCAAGAACAAGCCCTATCATTGCCATTGTGAACAACGACATGTACGCATAATATCTTGTGTAGCTTGAATCGCCGTGCATGTAGCCAATGGAATATATCTGGACTAGCAAGCTTACTGTCGTGACAGCAATCAACATTATGGCAGTCAGAGGATCCATAATGATCCCAATTGCAAAACTGAAACGTCCAACAACAAACCATTCATGTACGGGATAAGATATAACACCGTGATTGGTCACCACACTAATCAACGCCCAAACGGACAGGGCTAAAGCCATTCCAATTGAAAATATAGTTACCGTGGCAGCAAGTTGAGATTCCGGTCCTTTAACCGGTCTAACCAATATGGCGACCAGCAGGAACGAAATCAACGGCAAAAATAATATCAGCCACGCTGCAAATTCTGGCATAAGTTACAATTTCCTCAATATCTCATCGGCGACATGCTCTCTGCCTTTGGGCACTAACACCCTAAACGATACAGTTTCACCCCAAGATGCAATATCGCCTTCAGGTATAATTTTGGTTGGAAGCCCATCACCTTCAAGAACATCCTTCCACATTTCTGCGATCATTAAATTCGGCACCAATTTATAGTCTATCCACATACCAATCCCTATTGCCTAAGTTCCGCCGCATCTGTCACAAATATGCTGCTCCGGTTCCTAAATATAGTTAATACAATCGCCAGGCCCAAGGCGACTTCCGCTGCCGCAACAGTAATTATAAAAATTGCAAAAACCTGCCCAGTTAGTAAATATTGTAGGGTTTCTACAGAACCAGAAGATTCTCCAGCGATTAACGAATACGGCACTATGTACCTTGAAAAGGCCACAGCACTGATGTTCACGGCATTAAACATTAGCTCCAGAGACATTAAAACCGTAATAGCATTCCTTTTAGTCATCGCTCCATATAAACCTATGGAGAAAATAACAGCTGATACTATGAGAACATTCTCAAGTGTCACTTCAGTCTCTCTCCCTAATCAGAGCTAAGGCACCAATCACAGCCGACAAAAGAAGAACTGATGCTACTTCAAACGCAAGTACAAAATCCTGCAGCAACATACGGCCGATCCAGGGAACAGTATTCGTAAAGACTCCCGAGATCATTGTTGGCGTGGCGTTGTAAGCACTATTCATACCATCACCAGAGATTCCATCAGAGAGTGTTAGCCAATTCGTGGATAATATAACCACAACGGCAATCACTCCAAATCCAACAGCCAGTATACCCGCGGGAATAGGCAAATTGTTGGCCGGACTGCCGGACTCGACATCACGTGTCATAAATATCGCAAATATGAGCAAGACTGATATGGCCCCAACATATATAAGGATCTGAATAATTGCAAGAAATTCTGAGCGTAACATGATAAACATCCCAGCTACGCCAATAAATGCCACTATCAGAAACAACGCGGCCCTAAATAAATCTTTGAGCTGTACAACGGCAATGGCAGCAACTATCGTAGACACGGATATTACCCAGAATACGATATCTATGATTGCTGTATTTTCTACGCCTTCTCCAAACATTATCTTTTGACCCATTTCTCCTCTTGATGTGCCACATCAGGCTTCTCATGCCTACCTGCCTCTGACCATTTCAAAACGGAGTCAGATTGGGGATCAAATCCCTTATTTTCAATTTGTGGCCTAAACCAAGTGCTTGGTCTTTTTGGTGACTCATTAAGTCGTTGCTTGTCAATCACCAAGTCTTTCCTACTATATTTTCCTTCCTCAAAACCGCTTCCCATGTGCAAAGCATCATAGGGGCATGCCTCTACGCACAATCCACAAAACATGCATCTCCCCATATCAATATCAAAAACGTCCAGAATATATTTGTCGCCTTCTTGCATCATCTGGCCACTTGGATGTGTCACAATTCTAATAATGCCTAATGGACAATACTTAGCACAACTCGCACAGCCTGTGCAACGCTCTTCATACCAACTAAATTCTTCACCTCTAAACCTTGAATGTTGTGGCATACGATCTTCTACAGAAGCTAACCCAGCTAGAGCCTTAACTGCCATTTTGGGTTGAGCAAGCAAGTAGCTAACAGGGTTTCTATTAGACATCTTTGCTAATCCCAGTAACCCAATCTTCCTATCCGGATATTGATGTACAGTGAACATTCGATCCGGTTTAATAAGATTCTTCATTGTTACACCTAGGCCCTTGGCCAATCCAACACCATACATACCTAATCCCCTTCCGCGTACATGTTAGCAAGCGGAGACTTCTTAGGCATTGGTCGGTCCCACTTCCGCTTACCAAATATTTTCACCATACATGCTATGGTGGCGATTGTAATTACCCAATTTATTGCTGACATGACCCATAAATCATTTGGCTCTAAGAGTCCTGTAACAGGGTCTTGCAAAAGTATTATCTCCAGGCTAACTGCAAAAATATTAATAAGGGACATTAGGAAAAGGCCTTTCCACGCAAAAGCCATTATTTGATCGATTCTAAGACGTGGCCATGTAGCTCTTACCCAAAGTAATAGAAAAATTATCAGGAATACTTTTGATATAAACCAGATCTGTCCCGGGACTGGGTCCCATCCGCGATCACCTCCAAAGAATAAGACCGTAGCCACAATTGCTGTAACTACAGGCGCCATAAATTCTGCCAACTGGAATATTGCAAATTTCATGCCACTGTATTCCGTATGATAGCCCGCTCCAAGTTCTGATTCTGCTTCTATTTGATCAAATGGAGTTCTACTCATTTCTGCAGAGGCAGCTGCCATAAATACGAGGAATCCCATCGGTTGAACTATCCAGAAAGGAATTTCTTGCAGTAGAACTATATCGTAAAGAGATAGAGACCCCACCATGAGTACAACACCAGTTATGCCTAAAGCCATAGGAACTTCGTAGCTAACCAGCATAGCCACGCCACGCATAGCGCCCAACATAGCATATTTATTCCTAGAAGCCCATCCTGCTGCCAATATTGCGATTGTATTAACAGAGGTAATTCCTATTATGAATATTGCTCCGACATTAAGGCGACCCAAAAAAGTATTGTCCCCAAATGGTATTACGGACACTACCAAGAGTGTGGATGTTAGAAGTATAACTGGAGCTACGTTGAACACCATACGATCGGCAGACTCTGGAACGGTGTCCTCTTTGGTCATAAGTTTAACAACATCTGCTAAAGGTTGGAAAAGTCCAAAAGGGCCCCATCTGTTCGGTCCCAGCCTGGAATGAAATCTACCGATAACTCTTCTCTCAAACCAAGTGTATAAAGCGGTGCTGATTACCATCGCATTTATTACCATAAAGGATAAAAGCACCCCAGCTATCAAGTAAGCCATCCAATCAGGAAAGAACGAGCTTATTAAACTCTGCACACTGAGAAAATCAAGTGATCCAATCAAAGGGATTTCCACTACCTATCCACCTCACCCAAAACAATGTCTATTGAACCAAAAATAACAATAAGGTCACTCATTTTCCAGCCAATCAACATATCTCGCAAAACCGTCAAGTTGATAAAAGACGGTGCTCTAACATGCCACCTGTAGGGGGATATCCCTCCATCACTAACCACATAGAACCCTAATTCACCTTTAGGGGACTCAATAGCAGAATACACATCTCCAAGAGGAGGTCTAATGAAATATGGGGTTTCTGTCCTAACCGAACCATTAGGAATTCTTTGGACGCATTGTTTTATTATTCGAAGACTTTCCCTCATTTCCTGAACCCGTACCAAATATCGATCAAATGTGTCACCAATCGCACCTATTGGTACGTCAAAGTCGAGACTTTCGTATATTTCATAGGGATTTGCTCTCCTAAGGTCCCATTCCACACCAGTTGCCCTAAGCATTGGTCCTGTAATTGAAGAATTTATCGCCATCTCATCCGTAAGTATACCGACATCCCTAGTCCTAGTAAGTACGATCTCGTTCCCAGTTATAAGTCCTTCAAGTTCATCTATGTAGCCCGGCATATCTCTCAAAAAAGTGTCCAGAGCGGGCCAAAAATCCTCCGGGGCATCTTGGAACACACCTCCCGGACGCATATAACTTAAAGTGATTCTAGCACCACAAAGCATTTCAAATAGATCGAGAATACGCTCTCTCTCCCTGAAGCAATACATCAACGGCGTTGCAAGAGCGCCAAGGTCATTCAGCAAAAAGCCAGTTGCCATGAGATGGCTGGCTATGCGCTGGAGCTCGACGCTAATAACCCTGATGTACTGCGCTCGCTCAGGCACTTCTATATGGGCAAGTTTTTCAATAGCACTCACATATGCCAAATTATTAGACATGCTAGCAAGGTAATCCATCCGATCAGTTAGCGTTACGCACTGGACATAGGTACGTCCCTCTGCTAACTTCTCGGAACCTCGGTGTAGGTAACCAAGAACTGGTTCTGCATCCACCACCACTTCTCCATCAAATGTCACCCTAAGTCTGAACACACCATGTGTACTGGGGTGCTGAGGCCCAAGATTTATTGTTACAGGTTCAGTTCTAATTTCACTCACGGTAATCCTCCGTGACCTCATCTTGGCCCAAGTAGTCCTTGCGCAACGGGTGGCCGTCAAATCCCTCCCAGAGTAAGATTCGCTTCAAATTTGGATGGTCAACGAATCTTATTCCCATAAGATCCCATACTTCTCGTTCTTGATAGTCAGCTCCCTTCCAAACTTCTACTAGGGACGGCATTGACAATTCTTCATCTCTCCCATAACAACGAGATTTTATTATGAGACTGGAGTTACGCCTCATTGACAACAAATGGTAGACGAGTTCAAAATATTCTATATAGTCTATTGCCGTTATTGAGGTCAGAAAAGAGAAATCTGTCTGTTTCTCATCTCGTAGATATCTTGAGACTCGCAACAGATCATCTTTGCCAATCCAAACATCAGTCTCATTAGAATCAAGTACTGACCCAGGTATGGCATCTGAAATCATATTGCCCATTTCTATCCCCGACAACACTTTAGTCATACTATTTGCAATCATGCCTTTCTGGATATGCTATATCGTTTGATCTTCTCATGAAGCTGCATTATGCCGTACAGCAAAGCATCTGGCCTTGGAGGGCACCCAGGCACGTAGACATCTACAGGTATGATATGATTCACGCCAGGCACCACGCTATAACTACCGTAATATGGACCTCCACTGGTCGCGCATACACCCATAGATATTACCCACTTGGGCTCTGCCATTTGCTCATATACTCTCTGTATTGCTGGCGCCATTTTCCAGGTAACAGTCCCAGCAATCACTATTAAATCCGCCTGTCGTGGAGTCGGACGAAACACTTCCATACCAAATCGGGCCAAATCAAACCGAGACATCGCACTAGCCATCATTTCAAAAGCACAACATGCAAGTCCAAAAGACAATGGCCAAACAGCGGATTTGCGCCCCCAATTGACAAGAGCATCAATTGACGTAACCGCTACATTACGGTGCAAATCATCCGGAACTTCAATTATAGGTTCTGCTAGTGCGTCTTGGTGAGTAGACTTGATATGAGTAATTACACTACCCTCTTCAATGTCAACGTCCCATGTTGTGTCGTGGAGGGGTATACTCAGTCGTGACTCATCATTCA